>CAKKST010000069.1 GCA_919903585.1 Nitrospiria bacterium
CCGAAAGCTTGAGGCGCTTTTCAATCGCATGATGCATAAATGTAACGAATGAAGATTTGACCCTATTACCTACTATTACCTACTTTGTAGAGCGAATAGTTTTTACGCAAGCTGACGTCATTCAGTGGCACTCGTCAGTGAGCTTGCCGTTAGCCAGACTTACTCAGGCGAGGTGATAGATGGACAATAACTCCATACTGATATCCGTGATCAAGGAAGCGGTCTCGCCATTAGCAACACTATTAGCAGCATTTTTCGGTGCCTGGTTCGCTTATCGTTTTCAGGATAGAGTTAAAGCGCGCGATGTGATATCTGCGAACATAAGTGCAGCAAACAAGGCAATGTTCAAGGTTTTCCAACTATTAAACAGCCTCGCGCTCTTTCAAAAAGACGTCATTGATCCCTGTCGAGGAAGGCCAGATATATGCTTTACTATGCTACCAATGTTACCAGACGATCATAGTGATTATCGTTTTGATTTCCAGGGGTTAGGCTTCATTCTTGACTCTAAGCACAAAAAGATAATGTTAGATTTATTTATTGAGGAACAAAGATATCGTGAGGCTATAAAAGCGATCAATGCTCGGTCTATGCTTCATAAAGGATTTGTTCAGCCCGCGCTTGTTAGCGCTGGTTTTAAAGAAGATTCAGCATATCCGGTTGAGCTATTTGCGCAGGCACTGGGACCGTTACTTTTCAAGGATATACAAAATCTAACTAATCAAGTCATATACCATGTCGACAGGACAGTAAAATCTCTTGAAGAAACAAAAAACAATATGCATGCGGCGTTTAAAGAAATGTTTCCGGAGGGAAATTTTCTTAATATTGAATTAGTCAAATAATGCTGGCTAACTACCGGCTGAAGCTGGTTGGTAACAAGGCTGGACAGTACAGCATAAGAATTAATAACCAGTGGCGCATCTGTTTTCTCTGGAAAGACAGTGATGCATACGAAGTAGAAATAACCGATTATCACTAAGGAGTGAGGACATGAAAAAGAAAAAATTACACCCCATACATCCGGGCGAGGTTCTTCTTGAGGAATTTTTAAAGCCTATGGGTTTAAGTCAGAATAAACTTGCATTGAATTTAGGCGTACCTCCACGAAGAATAAACGAGATAGTGCTTGAAAAAAGAAGAATTACTGCTGATACAGCCCTCAGATTAGCGTGATTTTTTGGGATATCCTCTGAGTTTTGGCTCGGCTTGCAGGCTCAGTATGACCTTGATGTTACTGCTGAAGAACTTGGTGAGCGTCTTGAAAAAGAAGTAAAAGAATACTCAAATGTTGCATGAAAAAGCCATACCCTGTTCACCTCCTGACTCTTCTTCACGAGGCATAGGTCGTTCAGCCGACAACCTGCCGGCATTTAAAGGCCTCAGGTGCCGCCATAACCAACGATTACCTTATCACCCTCAACAATCACTGGCACCTTTTTGACGCCGTTAGAATATTTTAACATCTCATCTAATTTTTTGCTGTCTAATTGCACATCAAAATATTCTGCCTTTTCTCCAAAGTCCGCACGGGCCTTTGTCGTATATGGTCACTCCGCCTTTCCAAAGATAATAATCTTCTCTGCCATAAAAATCTCCTCTCAGGTTATTTTCTCAAATCTTACTCCCACATCTTATGCTTGTCAATAATTTTAGGGATTTTTAACCAACCTCCCTGCTATTAAATACATAAGCGCTGCAAGTAGTAGAACAGCATTAAACCCGACTGACAGGGCAATGATTATGGCAAGAATAGAGCTTATTACTGAGGATGCGCCGTTTACGCACCATGCCCAAGGGATAACATCCTTATTCCTCTCCCCGAGCATCTTCATTGCAGCAGGAAATGGCATACCCATAAGAATACCAATAGGGCATAATGTAAGCAGGGTCACAATACCCCTTAGTATAAGATTTGAACCTAAGAAGAAAGTAATTATATATGGAAGAAAAATGGTTGCTATTACAATCATGATGGAAAGGGAAAGTATTATATTAAATAGTTTTTTATTGCTTGTATATCTCTTTGATAAGAAACTACCAATCCCTGAGAAAATGAGAATGCCAAAAAGCGCTGTAGATACAGCATATACTGGATGATCCAGAAAGAGGATGAGTTTTTGTATCAGGCTGATCTCTATGAACATAAAGCCTACACCAATAAGAAAGAAAAAACTGAGAAATGTAATTGTTTCCTTTTTCTGAGTAATAAGCCTTCTTCCACGCGCCACCGTTAGAGGAAAGACAATAAAAACAGCGCTTGCTATTAAGGCCTGTATAAAAATAATAGGCAGGAGATAGCCTCCTTCAATAAATATTTGCCATTTCTCACCAACACTTTTGTAAACCTCAGTTATCTTATTCCATTTAAAAAAGTGAAAGAAAAACGGCCTGTCATCTGTCACAGGCGTTATATCAAAGATATAATTTTTATAAAGGGCTTCTCTCTTTTCATCATTCAATATCTGAGAAATTAGATTAAAATATATCGGCTCTGCAAATTTATTATATATGTTTGTTTCATTCTCTTTTATGCCATGATAATAAGCAATATCAAAGAGCCGTTCCTTGCTGAACTCTTTAATCTTTGATATATCAGCATCTGACAGCTCGCTTCTTTTTACTATTATGGTAATCGTCCCCCATGTCCTGATTACAGCAATATGCCTCTCTGGATTGTTAATCCCCATTCTTTTTAATGCAGAATGGATTACAGAGACCAGTCTGAGATCTTCCCTCGGCGGCGGAATAAGGTAGCGGGTTATAGACAATATGCCATTATCATTAAGATGCCCAAGATATGTTGTTATTGCCTCTTCTGTAAATTGATAACCCTCTGCAAGACCAAAGAATCCCCCTGAAGACGCAGGTATGCCGCTCAAAACAGGAAAGAGGATGGTATCAAACTTATTGACTGTCTTTTTAAGATATCCCCTCCCCTCTCCTGTCTCAATCTTTACATTATCCCTTTCATATATTCCTCCAGAAAAATTTCTGAAGTCATGCTTTATAATCTTATGGATCAGCGGATTGATTTCTACACCTGTTATTAACTGACTCTTAAAATATAAGGCCGTTAATATATCCAATCCGCCGGCAGGCTCAAGAATCAGGACATTTTTATTCTGGGTAAGATAAAAAGGAAGTGATGACGGAAGATACGGGATAAAATCCAGCTCTGTAATATCACCTTTATGTTCTGTAATAGCTGTCATACTGTCGCCATCAATAGTAATGCCAATCTGCTGTGGTAGGGATTTTTGATATTTCAGGCTAAGGCCTGGGGCGAAGCGAACTAAGGGGCTTTCAAGTATATCTATCCTTGAAAAGGAGTTCCATTTTGTATCAATAAGCCTTGTCTCTGGAAATTTCAAGGCAACATTAAGGCTTTTAAACTGAGACATGTTTATTTCAAGAAATTTTGGGTTAGTGAAAAATAAAGGAATAATGAGGAGTAAAAAAAATAAAGGAATAAACCATCGCCTCACCCTTACCTCTCCCTGATGGGGCGAGGGTAAAAAAAATAAGGAGGCAATCAATGCCAGTGTAGAAGATATTAATAATGGCCCTGTGCCGCCGAAAAGAGGAAATATTATTAAAGGCAGGAGACAGCCGATTGATGCGCCAATCAGGTCAAAAAAGTATATCTTATTTACATCCTTTGATGAAAGCGTAATGACAATTGATATAATCATCCCTGCAATGAAAAAGGGGATAGACAAAAGGATATAGTAAACTAAGATATAAATAAGCTGGTTTGTATCCCATGCTATTTTTGCCATATCAAAGGGCAGATGGTTTGCTATTGTGTATGAAATTAGTATCGCAATGGAGAGCAATAGAGAAAAAAAATAAAGAAGACGGCTGCTGTCTTTTTTTAAGAGTGATGGAAAAAGCATCAGAAAAGAGCCGCTTGCTCCGTAGCCTAAGAGTGCAATGCTTACAACCATAAAGGCAAAGTGATGCCATTGTGCAACTGAGAAAAAGCGGGTAAAGAAGATTTCTAAGGAAAGGGCAGAGGCAGAGATTAAAGAGATACCTGCATATTTTCTTTTATTCATTGCAGTGGAAGATAGCCCTCAATGGCCGTGCTGATATAAACGGCAATGCCTAAAAGGGTGATAAAAAGAAGGTTAAGTATCTTTTGGGGCATAAGTTTGTCGTTTTTATAACATCTCAAATCCCATTAATTTAAAAGGTAATGCTTTCATCAAATATGTATTCTGAAGTTACGAGTTCTAACTTATGCCTCTTTATTTGCTGGCTCTTTATTACTGCATTTTTATAGTACTGGTCATTTTTATCATTAAGCGCAATCCATGCTGAGGTATCTACAAAAACCATCATCTATTTCTACCATAAAGGTATTTATCATGATTAACAGACAAGTCACCATCCTTTGAAATACCGGAACCAACCATATTCCACAAAGGGTCTTTTTCCCAGTTTTTGGCCTTTTCCTTTTTAAGTAACTCCGAGACAGCAACCCTTACAATATTAGCAATGGTAGTCTTTTCTTTACTGGCCTTTTTTTTCAATTCAATGATTACCTCTTCAGGAAAATACATTTGAGTTCTCTTTAGTGTTGCCATAAAACAACCTCCTATAATGTATATTATATACATCACAATAATTATTGTCAAATGAATCTGGGTTAAAGCTTCTGCTTCGCCTCGGCAAGACGCTGCACCGACACGCGGTCAGAGGCGAAAGCCGATGCCACATGCCTACTTTATATCCGAACCACTACTGTTGTTAAGGGCTTTTGGGCAGTTTTAAGAAAACCTCAGTTAAGTTTCACTGCCTCATCAATAAGCATCACAGGAATGTCGTCCTTGATGGGGTACATTAGCTTGCACTTATCACATACAAGTCCATCACCCTTTTCATTGATATGAACATCTCCCTTGCACTTCGGGCAGGCGAGTATTTCTATAAGCTCTTTGGTTACTGGCATTATAAACCTCCTTGAATTAGGGTTGCACCTTCCATGCTAATCAGTGTTGCTGTAAAATAGCCAATTATAACTTTACTCTTCATCTGAACAGGTATCCTCCTGTAATCATCTGTTACCCATAAATATACATCGCCTTTATTAATAAAAACACCTTTAAATTTTAATAGTGGTTTTAATTTTATTGTGTCAAACTCACCAACTGGTGTCCTAATCTTCTCTTTCCCCAAAACAAGCACCTCAAGCTGCCATGTCTTTTTATTCTCAAATGTATCTATAAAAACTGATTTGCCAACCTCAATATTATCAAGTGTTCTAAAATAATAGTAGCATGATAAGGCATCCTGAATCTTTGGCGGCACATCAAAGACCTCTTCCTTGCTGCCTACCTTTCTATAATACGCCTTGTTATTTATTTGGTCAAACTCAATCTCCTTATCGCTCTTATATCTACCCTCGCGCTGTCTGACCTTTAATAGATAGGAATATACTCCTTTGACATCAATAAAGGTCTCCACCTTATCATCAACTGGATAGAAGGTAGAGATAAATTTGCTTGACCTTACTGTTGAAACTATATGGTATATATCATTGCCTTTATATTTTGTTTTTTGAAAAACCTCTAATGTTGCAGTGGCGGCGCTTATCCCCATCCATGTTATATCAAAGGTAAATTTTTCACCTACTGCAAAGGAAAAGGATTTTGTATCTGCAAAGGAGTTTTCAGCAATAAAAATATAACACAAAAGAAAAAAGATAAACTTTTTATTCAACTAAAATACCTCAATTTTGTTTCAATACTTTTCTAACTGAATTAAAGACCTCTTCAACAGTAATAGCCTCCATACATTTTAAATCATTGCATCTCTTTTTCAGGCAGCGGATACAAGGAAGACTGCTCTGTAATACAACATGACCATTTCCATAAGGGCCTGTCCTAACAGGACTGGTTGGGCCAAATATTGCTATAACAGGTGTTCCAACTGCTGCAGCAATATGCATAGGCCCTGAGTCGTTGGTAATCAAAAGGTCAACCTTTTTCAATAAGGCTGCAAGCTGCAGAAGGCTCGTCTTTCCAGAGAGGTTCAGAGGCTTTGACTTTGTTATTGATGACAACTCATTAATCCTGACTTCATCTTCCCTGCCGCCAATCAGAAGAGGCTGTGCCTTTAATTTAGCGGCAATTGTATCTGTCAGTTCTGCATATCTTTTAAGAGGCCACATCTTTGTCTCCCATCTTGCAGATGGGTTAATTGCAATCAAAGGCCTTTTTTTAATCTTGCTTATTAGGCTTGCTGCATATTCCTTTTCTTTCTCAGGAATATTAATTTTAAAAT
>CAKKST010000070.1 GCA_919903585.1 Nitrospiria bacterium
TTATTATTCTAATTTTACCCGAACTCGCTCCTAAAAGCAATTGCGTTTAATTATCCCCCTCTTCTCATCCGTTATCCCATAGAGCCTATAGCCGCCGCTAAGCGTGGCATAGAAAATAGCAAAATTAATGGCCAGTCATTTTATTCTTTATTTACTCCTCCTCTTACCTAAGAGGGTGGGGTGGTGGAGCTAAGAATTTGATTTTCATCCGCCCTCAATTATCTTCCTCTCCTCCTCTGTTATCCCATAAAGCCCGTAGACAATATCGTCTATCTTTTAATCTGTAACTGCTGCGGAAATTTAAATATAACTATATTTCGCTGATTGAATTCATCGCTTTTTGCAGAATATCAGGATGAATCCGAAAATCTTGTGCTTTCATTTTTTCTAAAAGGGAGATAGCTTCTGGCATGTCAATTAATTCATTCTTTACTGCTTTCAAAATAATGCCTATGGTGCCAACAACAGTGAATCCTTCTTCCTTTGCTGCCTTTCTCACCTTTCTCTCGTTTGATAAAAAAAGCGTGGCTTTTAGCTCCTCGCCAAGCAATTTTACATGAGCCTCTCCAATATGGATATTATGCTCTTTTGCAATAACCTCTGCCTTGGTTTTTGATGTTGCAAATACCTTAAGAAAGGAATTAAATGCCCACTGTATTGCTGCATCTTCTTTGATAAGGATTTCAGATTTTACATACTCTGGGACTGCAACCTCATTATATAGAGATTGCAAAAGGGAAAGTTTTTCAAGCTTTGAAAGGTGTATTATTACATCAGCATCGCTAACTACGCGCATAGGAGATATCTTCGTCAAGATCTTCTGTTCCGTAGTTTATATATGTTTTTCTTTTTGCAAGGATATTAAACATTTTGTTCAAATCAACGCCTAATATCTCGGCTGCCTGCCTGAGAGTAAAGATGCCCTCCCTGTACAGTTCAACCACAAGGGTCTCATTTATGAACTCATCATAGGGCTTTTTTATATATTCAGTTATCTTCTCAGGTATTTTAACGGATATCGCCATTTATATGCCTCTTTAAAAATATTATAGCACATAAGAAGAAATTAGCCATAAAAATCTTCCAGCCCCTTTATTCTTTATTTACCCCCCTCTTAATGTAAGAGGGGATGGGGGAGTTATGCTACCGCAAGGGGCAAGGGGAGTTACGCTATTGATTTTCATCCGCCCTTAATTACCTCCCCTCCTCCGTTATCATATAAAGGCCATAAACAATTTCATCTATCTTCATAGTCGTACTTTAATCTTCTCAATTCACCCTTTAATATCACTTTGTCGTCAGGAACAGATACAAAGCAAAGATAATTTTTTGATACTAAGGCCGCTGCTGCTTTTTCCCTGCCCAAATATACTGCCTCACCAAA
>CAKKST010000071.1 GCA_919903585.1 Nitrospiria bacterium
TGACATCAGGATACTTTTTCCTGATTCCAATCTCATAAAGGGCTAACTGCCTGTCATCATCCAGATGTTCCTGCAAGGGAAGACTTCCTGATGTCTTATAGTCGTGAATCTCATAAATATTGTCCTTTGTTCTGTCAAGGCGGTCTATATATCCCTGTATAGTGTATCCGCCGTCTTCAGAGAGCGGAAAGGTAATTTTCTCTTCTATTCCTATTGTTACGCCATTTTCAAATGGGGCATGTCTCTGATAGTAATTCCTGATACATTTAATGCCGGTATCTTTATAATTATTGGCTGTAAGGTCTTTCTTGGCAATAACCACCGAGTCGTTCCAGTTCTTGCTCCACTGGTCATTATAATAATTGAGCAACTCATCAGCCGTAACAAGCCTTGAATATCTTAAATTCCTGTAGAGTTTTTCAAGCGCCTCATGGACACGTTTTCCAAGAAAGGCTTCAATACCCTCCTCTTTTACAACATCTGGTCTTCCAATATACTGAAGTTTGTATTTGAGGGGACAGGTTTCGTATGTGGATAATTTGCTGTGGGAATAGAGGGGCATATTAGGCTTTTTCACGATTTTTTAGCATCTTTTTCAGGTATTCTCCACTACTCTTATTGCTTCTTTCAAACATAGGCCAATACAATAAACTTTCTAAACACTTTTCTTCCGTGTTTCTAACAAACCTGTAACTGCTTCCCTGCGTAAACACCCAAATGGCATTTGTAGTAAAATTATAGGACTGTATTCTTTTCAATTCTTCTTTTCTAAATTGATTAAGCAGTTTTTCGTTATTAGTCGTCCCTTTAAATAGGTCTTCAACCGCTTTAACATTCTTCCCTACGGGAGTAGGAAGAGAATAAAAGGTAGTTAAGCCAAGCACAAAATGATTACTTGTATTTCCAGATAAAATATATTCTCTTCTTTTGCAAGCTTCAATTTTTAGAATTTCAGTTTTATCATTAGTACAATGTTCGGTTATCTTGCGAATCTCTAATTCACTATCCAATAATCCACCATTATATAGTTTTTTCCAGAAACCATGCCTCTTCTTCTCATTTGTTTGAGAATAATAGAACATCTTATTTATTATACTGTGCGTTGCAGGGTTACCTAAGATAAAAAGCACTTTCTTTTTATTA
>CAKKST010000072.1 GCA_919903585.1 Nitrospiria bacterium
TGCAGCAAACATACTCAAAGACCATATGAATATATTTATAAACTTTGACGAGGAAGAAGAGATATTTGAGCCAAAGGTTGAGGAGAAGAAGGAAGAGGAGATTAACAAAAACCTTCTCAGGAGCGTAGATGAGCTTGAGCTTTCTGTCAGGGCATATAACTGCTTAAAGAATGCAAATATAAAAACCATAGCCGAGCTTGTGCAGAAGTCAGAGGCAGAGATGCTGAAGACAAAGAACTTCGGCAGGAAATCACTTAATGAGATAAAAGAAATACTTGCAGAAATGGGATTGACACTGGGGATGAAAATGCCAAAGAGTTTTGTGTATGGAGAAGAAAAACCAGTTGGAAAATAAATTTTATAGAAAGGGATAGAATATTATGCGGCATCGCATGGGAGGCAGACAATTAGGCAGGAATTCTTCACATCGCAAGGCCTTATTCAGGACACTCGTTACATCTGTCTTGGATAAAGAGAGGATAGAGACAACCATTGCCAAGGCAAAAGAGATAAGGCCGATAGTTGAGAGGATGATTACCTTTGGCAAGAGGGGTGATCTGGCTGCAAGAAGGATTGCTGCTGCATTTATCAGCAGTAATGATGTGGTTAAAAAACTCTTTGACACAATCGCCCCGAGGTTTAAAGACAGAAACGGCGGCTATACAAGGATTATCAGGACAAGGACAAGGATTGGCGATGGGGCAGAGATGGCGCTGATTGAACTTTTGGGCGCCCCTGCTGCTGAGGCGGCTGAAAAGACAAAGGAAGAGAAAAAGAAGGGGCAGGCAAATAAGGGCAAAGAAGAGAAGAAGACAGAGGCAGCGAAGCCTGCAAAGAAAGAAAAGAAGGAAGAAAAGGCCAAGGGAAAAGGAGAAATAGAGGAGAAGGCCGCAAAAAAGAAGAAGGCAGAGGAGAAGCCGAAGGAAAAGCCCCGTCAGGCAGGAAAGAAAAAGGCAAAGGAAAAATAGTTTCCTTGACAACAAATGATTTTTTACGATAAACTAATAATATATGCTAAGCGGACTGACATCAAAACTGGATGCGATCTTAAAGAAGATAAAGGGCAGAGGGGTTCTGAATGAAGAGACTATCAGCGAATCCCTGCGTGAGGTGAGGCTTGCGCTGCTTGAGGCTGATGTAAACTTTAAGGTTGTAAAGGATTTTATTGGTAATGTTAAGGAGAGGGCGCTCGGAAGCGATGTGATGGAGAGCCTTACTCCAGGCCAGCAGTTTGTAAAGATTGTCCACTCTGAATTATGCAGGATAATGGGTGAAAAGCAGACATCGCTGCACCTTTCACCAAACCCGCCAACGATTATAATGCTTGTCGGCCTGCAGGGCTCTGGCAAGACAACTACTGCAGGCAAGGTTGCCAATTATTTTAATAAGAATAATAAGAAGGTGCTGCTTGTACCAGCAGATACAAGAAGGCCTGCGGCAGTTGAACAGCTTACCCTGCTCGGAAAACAGTTAAATATAAATACATATAATGCAGGCGAAGAAAAGGATCCAGTTAGGATATGCAAGGCTGCATCAGATGCGGCATGGAAGGAAGGATATGATGTTGCGGTATTAGATACAGCAGGGAGGCTTCATATTGACTCTGACCTGATGAATGAGCTTAAGGAGATCAGGGCAAAGGCGGCCCCACATGAGGTTTTGCTTGTGGCTGATGCAATGACAGGCCAGGATGCTGTAAACATTGCAGAGCAGTTTAATAATGAAATCGGTTTAACTGGTGTAATACTTACCAAATTAGATGGTGATGCAAGAGGCGGCGCTGTACTTTCTATCAAGGCTGTTACCGGGAAGCCGATAAAATTTGTAGGGACAGGCGAGAAACTGGATGCCTTTGAGGTATTTTACCCTGACAGGATGGCATCAAGGATACTCGGTATGGGTGATATCCTCTCCCTTATAGAGAAGGCAGAGGAGGCATTTGATCAGAAAAATGTACAGGCACTGGGAAAGAAGCTCCAGAGCGATGCCTTTACACTTGAGGATTTTCTGGATCAGCTCAGACAGATAAAAAAGATAGGGTCTCTGGATCAGATTATCGGTATGATACCGGGTTTAAACAAGCTTGGGAATCTCTCAGGGGCTGCCCTGCCGGAAAAAGAGGTTGTGAAGGTAGAGGCAATAATAAACTCAATGACAAAAAGGGAGAGACTGAATCCTGAGATAATTAATGGAAACAGGAAGAAGAGGATATCTTCCGGAAGCGGGACACAGGTGCAGGATGTGAACAGGCTGTTAAAGCAGTTTCTTCAGATGAAAAAGATGATGAAGTCCATGATGGCAGCAGGCGGGAAGGGGAGGTTTATGCGAAACCCCATGGCGTTTATGAGGTAGACAATAATAAATGAAAATGCAAAAATCAAAATTAAAAATTACAGAGCAAAATTTAGAAATGTCATACTGAACCCTGAAAGTGTCATGCCGAACTTGATTCGGCATCTTTTCAGGCTATGCTCGTTTCAACATTTGAGACCTGAAATAAATTCAGGGTGACATCTCTATCATTTTGAATTTTGAATTGCAATTTTGATTTTTAATCTTTAATTTTTGACTTTTAAAAGCGAGGTGATGAGGTGGCAGCAAAAATAAGACTTGCAAGGATGGGAAGGCACAAGAGGCCGTTTTATCGTATTGTTGTGGCTGATTCAAGGATGCCGAGAGACGGCAGATTTTTGGAGGTCCTTGGCACATATGACCCCTTGGCCAACCCGGCAGTGGCGGACATAAAGGCAGAAAAGGTGATAAGCTGGCTTAACAAGGGTGCGGAGATGACCGATGTTGTAAGGACGATCTTTAAAAGGAAAGGCGTATTACAGCAGTTTAGGGAAGTTAAGGGGAAATAACTTTTAATTGCCCGGTCGCTTGGACGACGGCTCATTTACAACAGGAGGCGTTACTGATGAAAGAGCTAATTGAGTACATTGCAAAATCTCTTGTAGACAAACCTGAGAGTGTTGCAGTGAATGAGGTTGCCGGCGAGAAGACAACAGTCCTTGAGCTTCGTGTTGCACAGGAGGACATCGGTAAGGTAATTGGCAGAGATGGCAGGACAGCAAGGGCAATGAGGACAATCCTGAATGCTGCCGGCACAAAGCTTGGCAAACGCTGCGTCCTTGAGATTTTAGAATAGTATCTTTTTAAATGACCGATGATCTTATAACTATCGGAAAGGCGCTGAGGCCCAGAGGCCTGAAAGGCGAGCTTAAGGTCCTTTCGCTAACGGACTTTCCATCGCGATTCAGTGAATTAAAAGAAGTGATTCTTACTTCGCCTGATGGCTGCAATATCATCTGCAAGGTTAAGGGTATACGCTTTCAGAAGGGATTTGTACTCCTTTCTTTGGAAGGCTATGATACTATAGAAAAGACAGAGGGATTCAGGAACTGGCTTGTAAGGATACCACAGGATAAGATAAAGGGACTTCCAGAAGGACATTACTACTGGTTTGATCTCCTCGGGATGAAGGTCTATTCTGATAGCGGGCTTTTCATTGGCGAGCTGATAGATATCTTCCCGACAGGAAGCAACGATGTCTTTGTGGTAAAAGGAAGGGTGAAGGAGCACCTTATTCCAGCAACCCTGGAGGTTGTAAAGGATGTGGATGTAGCCAACAAGCGGATGACCATTCACATCATAAAAGGGCTCATAGAGGAAGATGAAATGTGACATCCTTACTATATTCCCCGTGATGATCTCCTCTGTGCTTAATGAGAGTATACTTAAAAGGGCGCAGGAGAAGGGGCTTTTTAAGGCAAGGGTGTTAAATATCCGCGATTATGCCGCTGACAAACACAGGATGGTTGATGACTATCCATACGGCGGCGGCGCTGGAATGGTGATGAAGCCAGAGCCGATATTTGCGGCCTTGGATGAAATAAAGAAAGAATATCCTGATTTAAGGATAATCCTCGTTTCTCCGCAGGGCAGGACATTTAATCATAATATTGCCCTTGACCTTAGCAGGGAAAAAAAGAGGCTTGTATTTATCTGCGGTCATTATGAGGGCATTGATGAAAGGGTAAAGGCCGGCGCCGGTGCAGAGGAAATGTCCATCGGCGATTATATACTCACAGGCGGCGAGCTTGCGGCATTGGTTATAATAGACGCCTCTGTGAGGTTGATACCAGGGGTGCTTGGGGATGAGGAGTCGGCAAGATATGAATCCTTTTGCAATTCCCTGCTTGATTATCCTCACTATACAAGGCCGCCGGAATTTATGGGCATGGGTGTTCCTGATGTGCTTTTATCAGGAAATCACGAAGAGATAAGGCGGTGGCGGAGAATGCAGGCCATTACCAATAGCTATTATAAAAGACCTGACCTGCTTAAAGAGGTGAAGCTTACAGACGAGGACAAAAAGATATTGGATGAGATCAGAAAAAAAGGCTAATTTATATATTGCCCTGCTTCATTATCCAATTTATAATAAGAATAAAAAGCTAGTAACAACAGCAGTAACGAGCTTTGATATTCACGATATAGCGAGGCTTGCAAGGACATACGACATACCTAAATTTTATATTGTCACTCCCATTGAATCGCAGAGGCTGCTGACAGAAAGGATTATAACCCACTGGACAGAGGGATTTGGCGCAGGATATAATCCAACAAGGGGCGAGGCATTAAAGATAGTATCTGTTGTCCCTGACCTGAAGGCTGTGAAGGGCGACATAGCTAAAAAGGAGGGCAGCAGGCCGAAGATAGTTGTTACTGATGCGAGGATATTTAAGGGCGCCATTGATTACTCCGTACTAAGGAAGAGGATAAGGAAGGGCAGGACATCTTATCTGGTTCTCTTTGGCACAGGATGGGGAATATCAAAGAGGCTTATTAATTCTGCGGATTATATACTAAAGCCGATAAGAGGCGGGGCAGGATATAATCACTTATCTGTCCGATCTGCAGTATCAATAATTATAGACAGACTTTTGACTTAGGAGGTTTTAAAATGAACTTGATTGAGAGAATAGAAAGAGAGAATATGAAGGCAAGGATCACTGCCTTTAGTATAGGGGATAATGTAAAGGTGCATGTCAAGGTTGTTGAGGGTGATAAAGAGAGGATACAGGTCTTTGAGGGCGTGGTAATTGCAAGGGATGGAGGCAGGAATAAAGAGACCTTTACAGTAAGAAAGGTTTCGTACGGCGTTGGTGTTGAGAGGATATTCCCTATTCACTCGCCAAAGGTAGAGAAGATTGAGGTTTTAAGAAGCAATTATGTGTGCAGGGCAAAGCTCTATTACCTGAGAGGAAGAAAGGGTAAGGCAGCAAGATTCGTAGAAAGGGAGAGGTTAGCGCTTTCGGGTGAAGAGGCACCTGTTGTTGAGGCAGCATCTGCAGAGACACCGGCAGCATCAGTAACCTCTGCCGGCCCGGCAGAAAGGGCAGCCGAGCCAGCTAAAAAAGAAAAAGCATAGTTAGAAGTCTTCAATAATGGACCTTATCAGCGATGAAGAGATTGATAGATTAGAAAACCTCTCTTCCTTTGAAAGGGAGGCCTATAATGCGGGCTATAATCTTATAGCAGGTGTTGATGAGGCAGGAAGAGGCCCGCTCGCAGGCCCTGTTGTTGCATCGGCAGTAATACTGCCAAAGGGCATTTACATTCCCTCCATTGATGACTCCAAGAAACTTTCAGAGAAAAAAAGAGAACAATTATATGAGGTAATATCAAAAGAGGCTATTAGTATTGGCATAGGCATTGTTGATGAAAAGACAATAGATGAGATAAATATCCTTCAGGCAGCAATTAAGGCAATGAAGATTGCCATAGGAGGCTTGTCCCAAAAACCTGATTTTATCCTCACTGATGCTGTTTCCCTCCCTGGGATAAATATCCCGCACAAGCCAATCATAAAAGGTGATTCAAAGAGTATCTCCATTGCAGCAGCGTCCATAATTGCAAAGGTTACAAGGGACAGGCTCATGTACGAATATCATAAAAAATATCCTGCTTATAATTTTATCTCTAATAAAGGCTATGGCACAGCAAAGCATCTTGAGATGCTAAGAAAACACGGCCCCTGCGAAATCCACAGAAGGACATTTAAAGGGGTTGTTTGATTATTTTTTAGATAAAAGATAACCTGTTTTTATTAAGCTTGAACTTCATTTCTCACATGGCTATGGAAGAGTTAGAAAACCTTCTTTGCGATTCGTGTATAATCTTTTCAATATCCTGCTCTGTCAAATCAGAAAATCCTTTTTCCTTAGCAAGAGATTCCGCATAACTGTATATATCAGGCACTTCTACTGGTATTAATACAACATCAAAGACGCTTCCAATTTCTTTTGCTGCATCCTCAGGCAGTGAAAGATGCCCATCAGGCAATACCTTGCCAATAAACCTTCTTACTTCAGCCTTCATTTATAAATCACCTCCTCAATGTATAAATAAGTATACCATTAAATTAAACCATAAAACAAGCAGTCAGGCGGGGCTAAAATTAATCTTCATCTATCTCACCGTACTGTAGTGGCGCGTCTCCTACAGATTCTAAGATGAGTGGATATCTTGTATCTTGCTTAGGCGGTTCTATTCCTTTCAATTCAACAATGAAGCGCCATTCATCGCCATAATCAAAAAGAAATAACATCTCTTTCCCGATTTTATTGAATACTTCATCTATTTTTGTCTTTTTCACACTCTTACAATGAGTTGGCTCTAACCCTTGCTCTTTTTCTATGTCCTTAAACAATTCGTAGCACTCATTTGATTTCGCCCATGATTTCAAGTTATCGAAAAACCCAAAACAGTGATCAAAATCAAAGTCAAATGCATTTATTATTTCTTCCGCAAGTCCATACAATGTAAGCCTTTCCGGGATTGCTAAAATTCTGTGTGGCGTTCCTCTACCCCTTCCAAACACATCACTTAGGGTTGCTTTGAGTATGTATATTTTCTCCTCTTGTTTTTCTATACGCTTTTTCATTGTTCATTCCTCAAAAATGTGGCCTTGTCATTCAAGGCCAAAAGAAGTGCGGTAGCATTTGATGAATGGCCTTTCACTTTTGGCCTGTTGTTAGGCGATGTGTTGCGATATGCTGAAAGTTCTTTCCTTTACTTTTCCTTCTTTCGCTCCTTAAAAGCTTTCAGTATTATCTTCTGGAAGGCCTCGTCATGCTCAAGGGAAAAAGACTCTTCAAAACTCAAACCACTATTTTGAGTAAAACAACCTTTGGTAAATAGTAAAGCCTCCAAAGGAGCTTCCATTATTGTCCTGGCCATCTCTTTTGCTTTGTCTTGCAATGCTTCATTGTCTACTACTTGGCTCACAAGCCCTATCCTTAAGGCTTCTGTTGCATCAATTTTCCGCCCAGTTAAACATAGTTCACGTGCCCGACCTTCCCCAATGATCCATCGGAGTGGAGTAAAAAGTGGCGGTGCACCAAATTTAATTTCTGGATGACCAAAAACAGCTGATTGAGAAGAAATCCTAATATCACAGAGTGTTGTTAAATCAAATCCTCCTCCAATGGCAGGACCATTAATAGCAGCGATTATAGGCTTGGAAAAATTCCAAACTGCTTTATGATATATTGATGAAGACTTAAACAATTGATTATGTATATCCAATTGTTCAAATTCTAATAAATCAAAGCCTGCACTAAAAGCAGAGCCAGCTCCGGTAATAATTACTACATTTACGCTTATAGAATTTGTCCATTCAGTAAGACATTCTGAAATTTCGTGCCTCATTTGAATGGAAAGTGCGTTCCTTTTATGAGGGCGGTTTAAAACAATTGAACCAATCCCGTCATTCACTCCAACATTTATAGTGCTAAAATTCATTAACTCATACTCCTTATTTCCATGAATCGCAACATTTCGCCTAACGGGCTGGAGGCTTGCCGAAGTGCCCTATACAGTTTCGTATTGAAGAACTTTTAACTGTTCAGGTTTTATTCTGGCACTCAGGTTGAGTATTTCAACACCAACTACCTTACCATCAGCGTTGAAGTCCAGAATTACACCGGGCTGTACTTCCTCAGATTCCACGATAGACGATTCATCTAATCGGAAATAAAGAGCATCGCTTTCCTTGTCTACCTTTAATTTCATTTTTGCCTCCTTGCCCTACGGTCAAAAAATACTGTTACCACTTTTTGTGGTGAAACATGTGAGTTTATAACTACATGCAGAATTCGTCCCTCATGTTCATCAATGCTTTTAAAATAATGAATATTCTTGTCTTCACCTATATTTTTCCAATCAGGTTTATCAATAGTCCGCCATACCCATTCCTCTGGAATCTCCCGTTCTTTCAACATGTCTTGGGTATGTGCTGATAGTTTAAAATCCACAGTCTTATTATATCACCAGCAGGGCATTTCCGCTAACATTTTCGTTGCAAAAGAAGCCCTAAGGGTTTGGACTTTAGTCTTTTGCACCATGTTAGCCGAAGTTTCTGGCTATTTAATCGTCATACCAATCCTATCTGTTTTCTTAGACCAGTAAATGTAAAGAGCTTTACCTCTTATTTGTTTTTTATCAACATAGCCCCAGTAGCGGCTGTCATAGCTCTGATCGCGGTTATCTCCCATAACAAAGAGTGAATCTGGCGGAACAATTATCGGACCTGTGTTATCTCTTGGTGCGTATTCTTTCGGCTTTATATGCTGGTCATGATGAACAATATAATTTTCAATAAGTTTTTCACCACCCCAGTTCAACAGTGAAGTGCAACACTTAGGAGAGCAAAAGGAGTATCCTAAG
>CAKKST010000073.1 GCA_919903585.1 Nitrospiria bacterium
AAAAGCCCAATAGCTGCGATGAGTAGAGATCCTATTGGAATAAGAAAATCTTTTACTATGTGGCTTGATGAATCATGTTCTTTTTTGGGAATGTTACTAGAAATTTCTATACGCC
The DNA here is from genome assembly GCA_919903585.1 of Nitrospiria bacterium. Taxonomy (GTDB): domain Bacteria; phylum Nitrospirota; class CAKKRA01; order 9FT-COMBO-42-15; family 9FT-COMBO-42-15; genus JACPZJ01. The sequence goes on from CAKKST010000073.1 coordinate 116, forward strand.
CACGCATTTTCATTTTCATGCCTCCACCTCATTCAGTTTTATATTCATGCTGCCGGTGCCTCGTTTAATTCTTTGAGTATGTCGTCTGGAAACAGCAAGGGGGTCAGGTCTTGGATTATCAGTTTCTGCCCGCGCAGCATGATAACCTGTGCTTGCAAATCACGATAATCCACAATCCCTTTATATTATTAAGCTCTGCATAAGCCTTATAAATAGCCTCACCATTGCAGCCATAAAAAGCACATTCCCCTTGAGAAAAAAGGTCAATACAAAACCACATTCTTTACATGCTGTTGTTGTTAGAGGGGGGATTCCACTGTCCAGTTACTGTTCCATACATGCCTGTTTTTTACTTTAACCAGTCTTCTGTTTTGAGTCCTTCTATGTTTTCAAAATGTCTCAGATTATTGGTTATAAGAATTGCATCATGGGTCATGGCAGTCGCAGCAATCAGAGCATCAACCTCACCTGTGGGTCTTCCAATGGCTCTAAGCCTGCTCTTAATATCACCAAATTTTATTGCACATGGCAGGTCAAAGGGAATTATCTGGATTATATCTAAAAGGCGTAATAATTTTTCCAGATTCTTTTCAGGATACTGTGAGGATTTTGCCCCGTAATTAAGCTCGGCAATTACAAGGGCGCTGACTGCAATTTCTTCAATATTTGAAATTATTTTGTCTTTGACGGCATGATTGCCTTTGAGGTAAGCAATTATTATGTTTGTATCAAGCAGGAACATCAAAGTCTACTTTTCTGCCGGAATAAGCATGCCTTTGCAGCTCAATCTCTTTGAAAATTATATCTATGCTCTTATCATCAGCCCATGAGCCGCAGAGGGATTCTATTATATTTTTTTTCTCTTCTAAGCTTATTTTTTTCTTTCTGGATAACAGTATTGAGACGAAGTTATTTACCTCATCAAGAGATTCAGGTGTTAGCAATTCAATCTCTTTTTTAAGTTTTTCTACTTTAGCCATTGTTTTACCCTTTTTTATTACTAACTGTTTATTAGAATATCATAGGAATTGGCTTAAGTAAAGGGCAATTTATGAATAAAAATGGTTAGGTCTCGGATCATCAGTTTCTGTCTTCCACAGCCTTAATAACCGCTACTTGCAAATCACGATAATCTGCAATCCTTTTTAATGCCTCTTAATAGTTTCGTTTGTTGATATACTCCTAATTGTATAATACAATAAACCAGTTCCCCTCTCTAAGCAGCTTGCTGAATAATCTTAGCCCTCAGCTTCACCTTTTCGTGCGTCTGGAGTATTTTTATGATCCCCAAAATACTCTCAAGTCGGGGATTGCCGTGAGGCTCCAACATACGATGGATGCTACTGAAAAGGTAGAATGGTAGTTAATCACTATATGTAAACGCCCTTATATACGATAGGACATTCCATCTTTCCTCTGGTTTCAGCTTTGCAGCGCATGCAATGCCAGATGTTGGAATCCCCATTGTCATGTTCTGATACAATGCACCGTCCTTCTGCTCTGCCATCCATTTTATATCTGCAAAATTCCTCGGCTTCAGCGGAAGGCTTGCGCCGCCAGGGCCGTCGCCAGCGCCTGTTTTGCCGTGGCAGAAGGCGCAGTCTCTGAAATAGATGTCCTTGCCCTTTGCTGCCATATCCTTTGTATCTGAGAAGGTGATAAGATAAGATACCACATCCCATGCCTCATCATCTTTTAAACTTTTAAAGGAAGGCATGGCGCCTTTACCCTTTATCATAATATCATAAAATTCTGCAGGGCTCTTCAGCCTCATCTGGGAATGGTCTGTAAAATCTGTTGGCTTTGGATTAAGACCTGCCGCGGCAGCGCCCTTGCCGTCCCCTTTTGGACCATGACAGGTGGCACACTGCTTATCATAGACTGCCTTTCCGGAAGAAACAGCAGGCTTCTTCTTTGGGTACATCTCCTGTGCAAAGGCATTAAAGGCATAAACAAATAACAGCATCATAAGAAATAAAGATAATTTTTGTAGGCTATGCATGTTAAAACCTCCTTAGACATATTTTGCCCCTTTTAGCCAAAGGATACCTTAGATTTGTCAGCCCTGTCAAGCTGCATTTAGCAGCCTACAGATTATCCTTGACGCTATCTAAAAAATGTGATTTAATCTAATTATATCTGGCCGTATGATGCAGAATAAGCTTTTTGGCAATTTGACGGACTCAGTATTTAAACAATGCTCAGTTATGTTAAAATTAACTTTTAAGGCTTAAGGCAACTCAGTGACTTTGAAAGCTCTGGGTTTTTTATTTTATCTAACAACAAAAACAGGAGGAAGTATGGAGAAAAAGATTTACGTGGGTAACATTTCTTTTAAGGCAACAGAGCAGGATGTTAAGGAACTTTTTTCAAAGATCGGTGAGGTTGAATCAGTAAAACTAATAACTGACGCTCAAACAGGTCAGGGCAGGGGTTTTGGGTTTGTTGAAATGGCGCGTGAAGAAGATGCAGCAAAGGCAATAGAGTCCTTGAACGGCTCTGCTTTCATGGAAAGAACCCTATCCTGTGCCGAGGCAAGGCCACAGCGGAAAGAAAAGCGTTTTGATGATAGAAGAGGCGGCGGTGGCGGCGGCGGCCCTCGAAGGGGTGGTGGTGGTGGTGGTGGTCAGGGAAGGGGATGGAGATAAAGCATCTTGGACATAAAGGTCTATGGAAACGATATAGAAAAGGCGCTTAAGGCGCTGAAACGACAACTCCAGAGGGAAGGCCTCTTAAAGGATATTAAAAAGAGAAGATTCCATGAATCGCCATCTGAAAAAAAGAAACGGAAGCAAAGAGAGGCTAAGAAGAATAGGATGAAGCTTGGAGGAGGAAGGAATGATGCAGGCAAAATATGGTGATACTGTCAAGGTTCACTACACCGGCAAGATCGAAGACAGCGCTGTATTTGATACCTCTATGGGCAACGAACCTCTATAATTTAAAATAGCGCCTGCCGTCGGGCAGGGATAGGCAGGCAACAGTCTGGTATGAAATAAACAAAAGACAAGTCAGTATATAGATAAATTAAAATTACCAAGAGGTCACCGATATTACCGATGACCTCTTGAGTAAAAGCGCTTAAGTCTCTATACTTAAAGCCATTCCTCTTGCAGTATCTCTCCCTGCAAACTCAAAACAATATATTTAATAGGTACCTTTCTATTTGCAGACTGGGCAGCCTCCTGAGCCAGCTTTACCAGACCTGAACAGCAGGGCACCTGCATAATAAGCACAGTAAGTGTATTGATCTTTGCATCCTCAATCCACCCCTTGATCTTCTCAATATAAATCTCCTGCTCTGAGTCAAGCTTCGGACATGCAATGCCTATTGCCTTTCCCTTCAGATAATCATTGTGAAAATTTCCGTGGGCATAAGCAACGCAGTCAGCCACCAAAACCACATCCGCCCCCTGAAAATATGGCGCCATCGGCGAAATAAGATGCATCTGAATCGGCCACTGCCTAAGCTGGGAGATTACCTTTACTGATGCGGTGTCCTCCTGCCCCTCTTTTTCCCTCAAATCCATTGTCTTTGAACCCGGACATCCTTCAAGCATTCTGTACCACCTCCTTTTTTTAGATGATTACACCGATTCTTAAAAGCGATTACGCAGATTAAAACTTCCTCTCATCTGTGTAATCTGTTTCTTGTAATCTGTGTAATCAAGGGCAAAAGATTTTTTGTGAAGCCCTATTGAATCTTTCTTCTAATGCCTTTGCAAACCCCTCATATTTCCGAGAGGCCGCCTCAAACCCTTTATCAACCTCATTAAACTGGTTAAATAGCTCACCCACCTGAAAAACAGTAAGATTCTTATCCATCCATGGATATAGTATCTCATCCTCTTTTTTGATATGATCCTTTAAAAGCTCGCAATATGCAGTAAGGCGCTCTTTAATTGCCTGATTATCCCCTGCCTCCACAGCCTCAAGAACTGCCTTAACATGCCCCCTGCCAATATCATGCTCATCAAGCATGGCCTTAATAATCTCAATGCCCTCGCCAAACTTTTTAAAGAGTATCTCCTCCTCCTTTGCATGATGATATTTATCTGCATAGGAGCGGATAAAATCAACGCTATCTATAATCAACTGCCTATCTTCTACCTTTGCCACATTCAGGGATTCAAGTATGTGTGGTATTGCAGCAAGCAGCTTCTTTATAAATGCATGCTCATCAACGAGCTTTCTTACTGGAGGGGAATACTTTATCTGGCCTGCTGCTGGCCCAATCTTTCTTTTTACCTTTGGTATTTTCACTTCATTTCCTGGGAAGATAACCTTTGCCATCCTCTTCATCAACTCATGCTCAGCCTCATAAGTAAGGTTATGCACCTCAACAACATCCTTTAGCAGGCATGTGCCGACATTGCAGGAGACACAGGCAATATCATACTCATTAAGTATACTGCCAATCTCAGGGTATTGACTGATTATATCCTTTATATTTTTATTTATATAACCTTCCATCTCCATGCCAGCTTTTAAAATACCTCCTTAATAACATTAGTATACACAAAATAAGGCCACAGGTATTATGACCTGCGTCATAAAGAGGATATTTTTGTCTTGTTGACTTACAGAGGTATCTAAAAGATGTGCAATTTCTTAATTGGAAGGGGTTTTAAGATTCAAATCGCCAATTTAGCCTTTTTACCTCACCCCCGCTGCATGAGCTTTTATCGGACGCTGCATTACCCAGTTCATAGACCGCCATGGTGCGGAGGATTCTCTGTAGGCCTCAAAGTCATGAAGGCCGCCTTCAAAAAGCATCTTCTTTTCTTCATCTGTAAGTTTCACCTGCTTTGTAATCAATGATGTATATATGCCGCCAAGGTTTGTGTCTTTAATCATTATCACACCAACAAGCACATTATCTTTGAAGACGAGCTTCTTGTATATGTCTTTTTCCTTTTTTTTCATTACCTCAAGGCCGTCGCCTTCCTTTGTAATGGTAATGCCCATAGTCATAATGGCTGTGCCAAAGAGTGGGAAGGAATTAAGTCCCATGCCGCCAGCGTATATCCGCTCCCTTCTTGCCATGTTTGAGCCTGCAACCCTGCCCTGCTCAAAGGCAAGGGGCAGAATGGCAAGAACACGATTATCCTTATTTATAAAATCGTATGCCTCAACAACATCGCCGCCAGCATAGATATCCTTAACAGATGTCCCCATGTGATCATCCACTACTATACCCCTGTTCACCTTTATATCTGTATCCTTCACAATCTCAATATTCGGCCGCACACCTATTGCCATCACAACAAGCTCACAGGGCACCTCCTCGCCATTATCAAGGCGCACACCCCTGACCTCTTTTTTATCATTACCCAATATCTCAGAGACTGTCCTCTCTGTTCTTATCGTTACACCCTTTTTATTCAGCTCATCATGCACAAGCTCTCCAGCCTCTTCGTCCAAGGCAAGGCCCAGCGCCCTTTTAGAAAGCTCCACAATAGTAATCTCCATTTTCATTGCAGCAAAACCCTTAACAGCAGAAAGGCCGATAAGCCCGCCGCCGATGATAACAACCCTCTTTGCCTTTTTGCTGAGCCCTTTCAGATATTCTGCATGCCCCCATGTTGTTAATGGTGAGACGCCTGTCAGCTCAAGTCCTTTTGTAGGTGGAATAAACGGGGTCCCGCCTGTTGATATAAAGAGCTTATCAAAGGGAAGACTTCTTCCGTCAGTAAAGACCACTTCTTTTCTTTTTGTATCTATAGTCTTTACCTTTGTGCTTAATCTTAGATCAATTTTTAATGCATCATAGAAGGCCTTATCTCTGTAATACATATTCTTTGTCTCCCAGTCGCCGCCCATCCAGTAAGAGATCAATGGCCTTCCATAGGCAAGATAAGGCTCTTCAGAAAGAATTATTATCTCTCCATCTTTATCAATATCACGGATTGCCTCCGCAGCGCTTATGCCAGCGTATGAGTTGCCAATGATTACATAACGCATAGGTTAATACCTTTTCACCCCTCACCCCCTGCTTAATACATGCAGGGGCAGGCTCTAACCCTCTCCCTCAAGGGGAGAGGGAATTTATTTTCCCCTCCCTTGATGGGAGGGGGTTAAGGGGAGGGTGCTAATTTTTGGAATTAATACAAACGCATTAAATCCTATTACATGATAATACAGTGTTAATTAATTTTAAAATCCCCCTTAATCCCCCTTTTTCAAAGGGGGAAATTCCTTTATCCCCCTCTTTGGGAAAGAGGGGTTAGGGGAGATTTATTTAACATAAATTAATGCAGTTGTATTAAGTAAGGTTTTTTGCTGTACCCAATAAGTGCTGCTGATAACCGAGCCTCTCGGCATATTCCTTTCTCTTTGTATAATCGTATGAGTATGCGCCTGTCTGGACAATTGCGCCGGGTTTGCATGCGGCAACGCATGGCGCAGTCTTATACGATGTGCACCCATCGCACTTCCTTGCGAGATGCTCCTCCTCTGACCTGATAATGGCGCCAAAGGGACAGACCATAACGCACATCCAGCACCCAACGCATCTGTTATAATCTGTCTCAACCCATCCTGTTTCTGGGAGTCTCCGCCTTGTCCCTGTCATGCAGGCAGACATACACGGCGCCTCCTCACAATTGTGGCAGAGTATGGGGATATTAAATCCCTGCGACTTTTTTATTGTAATCCTCGGAATGGATTTGACTTTTTTATGTTGATAGGAAATGGCCTTTTTACAGGCCTCAACACACTGCGGCCCGCCGCTGCCTGCACAGGCATCGCATTTACCGGGGACAACCATAATATCCCTTCTGAATTCATAGGCCATAGCGCTGACCATGTCTGCCCTTGTCTCAGGGGCAGCAGGCCTTGCTATTGTTGGTTTATTTTTTATTTTTATTGCCCGTGCAGTCTTTTTTGATGGTCTTGCCTTTGTTGTCCTCTTTGCTGGTTTAATCTTTTTGGGAGGTTTTAACTTCTTTGCAGGCCTTACAGCCTTCTTAGTTTTCTTAATCTCCTTTTTTGTTTTCTTTTGCCCCTTGCCCTTTGTCTCTTGCCCCTTTTTCCTCTTTTGACCCTTGACCCCTGACCCTTGACCCTTTTTCTTCTTCTGCGCCGTGCCTTTTGCCCTTTGCCTTTTGCCTTTCTTTATCGGCATCAAAGCACCCCCAATATCTTCAGCCTGTTATATTCCTTATTAAATACTCCTCTCCCTAAGAGGGCCATGCCTTTATAAAAATCTGATTTTGCCAGTGCCAATAAATCCTCGCAAAACTTCGCACCCCACTGCAGGAGATGGTCGCGCAAAAATTCAACGCACATCGCCTCGTATTCCTCTGCATCTTTTATATTGCCTTCTTCAAGAAGCCCGGCAATCCTTTCGCTCAGGATAGAGACAAACTCGCATTCATGGCTTATATAATCAGGCATTTCTCCGCCTTCCACACCAAGCCCTGCCTTCTTGTAGCGCTCATTAACATCAGATGTCCTTAAACCCATAACCTGCCTCTCCCCCCGATAGACAGATTCATAGGGAGAGATAAAGGGGAGATAGGTATCGTATATATTCCTGCAATACTCCTCCCTTAATGAGTCAAATGTCTCAGCAAATTTCTGGCCATTCATATTCAAGATAGCAGCCCTGCCATCATCCATCCTTTTATTGCCTGTAAAGACCTTAAAAAGCCCTCCGAGATTATCAGAGTGGGTACCATTTACAATGCCCCTTGTAAACTCCTCTGTAGGCTCATTGTAGCCATCTGCAAGAAACTTGTAGAGAAGGCTCTTTGTCTTATAGTTTCTAACCTTCTCAGATGTATTTATAGGAAGGACAACATCCTCTTCCTCAACAGGTGCAGGCTCCCTCTTCCTTGATATCATTGCCCTTACCCAGAAGAGGTTATTATGCCGCACCCCCTCTGTCTTCCAGAACCTTGCATCCTTCTCATCCACAAAGAGATGATCAATCTCTGTAATCTCTCTTTTCTTTTCTTTTATGTTTTCCACTTAAAACACCTCCAACCTTACCGTCATTCCTGTGTAAACAGAAATCCAGTAGGGGCGGGTTTGAAACCCGCCCCTACATCTACCCCGCCAGCCTTTTGTAAATCTGCGGTATCTTTAATGGCAGGTTTTCAACATTATCAATAATAGTGTAATTCGCCTCGCCATACATATGGGGCAAATAACCGGCAGCCTCTTTATCTATTGTAATGCAGAAGGCTGCAATCCCCTTTTCCTTTGCCTCTATCAAAGCCTTTCTTGTATCTTCAATTCCATAATCGCCTTTGTATTCATCATAATCCTCTGGTTTTCCGTCGCTGAGTGTGATCATCAGTTTTTTTCCTGCATCAATTCTATTTAAGATTTCTGTAAGATGCCTGATCGGCGCACCCATCCTCGTATAGTCCCCTGCCTTTAACCCTGCAATCCGTCTTCTTACAGTATCATCATACTTATCATTAAAATTCTTTACAATATAAAAATCACAGTTCGCCCTTGTCCTGCCTGAGAAGGCATAGATAGCATACTTATCCTTAATTCCCTCAAGCGCCTCAGAAAGTAAAACAAGCGCCTCCCTCTCTGTATTTAGCACCCAGCCGTCAGTGGAACCGCTGATATCCACAAGAATGGCGGCAGCTACATCCCTCTTATCCTTCTCCATGCTGGTATAAAGCCCATCCGATGGTGTTGAGCCTGCCCTGATATCTGCAACCATCTCCACCACTGCATCAATATCTATATCATCACCGGATGTCTGCCTGCGGAGCCTCATTGCCTCAAATCTCATTGCTTCAAATTGCCTTCTGATTGAAGATATTAGATAAGAGTGCTTTGCCTGTATGTCTTCTATAATCTTATTGCTGCCTTCAGAAACCAAAATCTCACGCAGGGCGCACCAGTCTTTCCTGTATCTCCCCATCCTGAAATCCCATTCGTTATATATAAAAACACAGGGGCCTTTTTCAATAACCGCATTTATATTGGCATCTACAGCAGGCGTCTGAAATCGCGCCTTAAACTTCTCCCCTGCCTTCTCCAGTGAACGCATCAGGAGGCTGCTGTCTATCTCCCCGAGATCGGACAGCTCCTTTTCTATCCTCTCCCTAACCTCATCTGAAACACCATCTACAGTCTTCTTTTCAAGGATGAGAAACTCACCATCACCGCCCATGTTCTCAAGCTCTTCGTCTGTGAACTCCCTCTCCTCTTTTATATCCCAGCCTGTGCTTCTGAGTTTTAATCTGTCATCCTGCCCCTCTAAGAAACTCGCCTCTGCCTTCTCAATCTCTTCCTTTGCCTCTCTTATCACATCCCTTATTGTCTTATTTATAAATGCCTCTGCCTCTGTAATTGCCTCTGGTTTGATAACACCATGATAGAAGACAGGCATGAGCTTATTATAATGGCCTGAAATATTATCATCAATCAACCTGTAAATCTCTATCGTAGTCTCTGCTGAGGTCATTGCGGAGGAATCATGCGAACAAATCGCCTCAAGGGCAGCAGGCAACAACTTATTTAACAGCGGCATATCTTCAATAAGAACTTGTTTATTATCATCATCCATCAGATATCTCAGGAGGCCCTCAACAATCCTCTCCTTTGGAGGAAGATTTTTTATATCCACTCTCTCTTTGAGAACAAGCCTTCTGAATAATTCAGCGTCCCTCGCATAGCCTTTAAATTCTTTGCAAAGCAGGCTTTCAATGCGGATATTCTCCAGAATCATGTAGATATCAATGGCAAGATTCTTCTCCGGATAGAGGTTAAAGAAGTTCTCAAAATCAGAAAGCCCTTCTTTAAATCCCTCCTTCCCCCCTTTTAAAATCCCCCTCTGTCCCCCTTTGACCCCCCTGTCTCCCCCCTTAGTAAGGGGGGAATTAAAGAGGGGTGAGGGGGGATTATTCTTAATCTCCTCAAGCCTGAGCCTGAATGTGCCATACTTTACCTGGCCATATTTGTGGGCAATAATAACCTTGTATGCCTTGAGGTTTGTATCTTCTTCATCTGATATTCTAATTTTTGACGGCAGGAATATCGTCAGTGTGTCTGTGTAGGCCTCCTTACCCTCTTGCAGTATAAGGCCGTCTCCGAGCGCCTTTTCATAAAGCCTTAATATTCTATCAACCTTCTTAAACTCAAGCCCGGGGCTGGATAATTCCCTTATCCTCTCAGCGCTGTCAAGCCGAAGAGGCCGGCCTGACTCGCCGCTGATATCATAAAACTCTATCTCTTTATTAATCCATACAGGAAGATCTTCTATACTGATCTCTTTTAAAACATCAGGCGCAGTTAAAAAGAAATGAAAGGCAAGATCAGAATCTGTTTTTGCAAGGAGGCGGCCGTGCTTAAGTATCTCATCCCTCTCGCCTGTATCCAGTCTTGAGAGCGGCTCTATTATGGTATGAAGGCCGTAGCTCTCTCCCTGCAGGCTAAAGTTAGTCCTGCCGAGTATTTGAATGAGCTCGCTTCTTATATCTTCTTTAAATGCCATTTTGTATCAATAAAATGGTGTTGGCGGATACCACTTAATCCCTGCCTTTGTGAGGAGCTCCTTTGCCTTGTCGCCATCCTCGGGATTTACATGTATCGTTGCATGATACGGCTCTACAGATGCAACCGACTTATAAACCATCGGGATCTTTTCCTTTGCAAGGGCATCATATGCCTTGTTGTAATCACCATTCATATATTCAACCCTTATTGGCGCTGTAACTATTGTGCCAACCTTTGCCATAATTTACGCTCCTTTCTATGAAGTGTAGGACAACCCTTTAGGGTTGCTTAATGCAAGACTAAAGCCTTGCCCTACTTACCTATATTTGTATGATTATTCCAAAGGGGGTCAAGGATTCAAGGGTGGCATCATCCTCCCTCGAATCCTTAAGCTGTATTCTGTTATCTCACCACAAGCGCCCCTGTCTTCTGGTTCTCAAGTATCTGTGCGAGGTGTTTTGCATGCCTCTCCCTCAGAATAGTTGACATCTCATTTATGTCGCCAAAATAGAGCGCCTTTGTTGAGCATTTTGTTGCACATGCAGGCATAAGCCCCTTGTCCACCCTGTCCTTGCAATAATCGCATTTTATAACCTTCTTTGTAACAGGATTAAACTGTGGTGCGCCAAAGGGACATGCTGCAATACAGGACTTGCATCCTATGCATGCCTTCTCATCTACAAATACTATCCCGTCTGCCCTTTTCTGCATTGCGCCTGTCGGGCATGCCTCCACGCATGGCGCAGGATCGCAGTGATTGCATGATGTCCATACATAGGTTGTCTTTAATTTGCCGCCAATGACCTTTGGTCCAACCTGAATAATCCTGCACCGTCTCGGGCCGACCGGGTCATCGTGCTCAAGCTTGCAGTGAGTCTCGCAGCCAAAACAGCCGATGCACCTTGACTGGTCATGGAACATCTGCCACTGCTTTGAGTGGCCTCTTAAAGTTACCCTTGACTCTCTCCCTTCATGGGCAACCTTTTTTTCTGCAAACCCCTCTTCTGCCTTATATAAATACTCGGTCATTTCAACCTCCTCAATGTTTATTGTAGGGCAACCCTTTAGGGCTACTTAGCCTTTTGTAGGCACGGTTTTAACCGTGCCCTTTGCACGAATAAATTCGTGCCTACAACCTTGCCCTACTAAAGATATAAAAGGTCTTAGTGGTCAAGGGGTCAAGGATTCAAGTGGAATACACTTGAACCCCAGAACCCATGAGCCCTTGAACCCTATCATTTCAGTCTTCTGTAAATGGCAGCACATTCCCATCCTCAGCCGCCTTGCCATTCCACACAACCTTCTTTGTCTTCCTATCCCACACTGGTGCGCTCTTCATTGCCACCTTGTTCACATAGGCGCCGAGCTCGCTTTTATCAACAGGATATTCCGGGAACCTCTTTAAGAATTCGTGCGTCTTCTTTAATGCCTCTTTCTTTGATGCCCCCTTCTTCCACACAAGAACAAGCTGCGCCTTAAATTCTGCCTGATTGTAAACAGGGTCTGTAATAATATCGTCAATAAGCCAGCTTACATTCCTGTTTGTAATACCGGGAACAAAGGGCTGATATTCATCTGTACTGCAATATGTCCATATCTGTCTTGGATCCGTCTCCTCTGTCACCCAAGCATAGCCGTCAAGTTCAGAGCGTATGCTCTCAAGTTTTACATAATCACCATCATCAATGCCGAGCGCCTTTGCAAGCTCGGGGTGTATCTGGATATAGCGGTCAGGCTCAAGCTCATCTGTCCATGGCCACCAGTGGCCCATCTCGTGGAAGCTTGATACAGGCCTTCCAGTGCAAAGGATAAGCGGATGCTCCTTCCAGTCCTCAGGATCGCTGACAGGCGTGTGCCCGCCCTCCCTGTGCTGCGGCAGATAGTCCCAGCCGAGTTCCCTTATTGCATCTGATGTAACCTCAATCTTGCCTGACGGTGTCGGAAATCTCCTCGGCGGATTGGACTCAGGAAAGGGCTCATCCTTATACATTATGTATGTGCCCCTTATCTTTGCATCAGGGGAGTCAAATCTCATTGCCTCCTCTTCTGTAAAGGCAGGCCACATCACACCGCCCCGCGCTGTTGTTGCAGGATCAAGGGTCTTCTTTGTGCAGCCTGCTGTAAATGACTCTTCCTTATTGAAGAAATCTGTTGCTGCTGCCATGTCAACCCTTGTTGGATCGTCCTTCCTCCTCCATGGAAACCACTTAAGTCCTTCTTCCTTTCCAAAGACCCTGTCTGCAATGCCCGCTATTACATCTATATCATTCCTGCACTCCCAATTCTCCTTTATTGCCTGATTAAACCAAGACATTAATCTGTTGTTTCCATGATGGCACAGCCCCTCTCTCTCCACCCATGATGTTATTGGGAATGACACATGCGCATGTTGATAGGTAAAATTGGGATGAAAGGAGTTATGTATTGCTATATCCACATTACTCTTAAATGCTGCCGCATACTTCTGTGTAAATGGCATCTGGGCCATCATATTCCCATTCCACCATACTGCCCTTATTGGATAAGGCTTCTGTGTAAATATCGCATTCGGAAAGTTAGCGGCAGAGACATCTGCCCAGCCGATTAATTTATCAGAGATTACAGGCGCCTTTACCGGCGGAAGGGATGCAAGGTCTTTCCCCGCACTGAGCGGAGGACGGCAGTTATGCAGCCAGTTCCAGCCGCCGCCTTCTACACCAATTGAACCAGTAAGTGCAACGAGGATTCCATAGCAGCGGTTGATATTATTTGAATTGTATGTTTGTGCTGTGCCGAGACAGCCTGATACTGATGCAGGCGTATTTGTGGCAAACATCCTTGCTGCCTCAATAATGGTCTCCTTCGGCACCCATGTGATCTTCTCTGCCCTTTCCGGCGGCATCTTCTCTATTAACGGCCTCCACTCGTCTAAACCATGCACCCATTTATCTACAAACTCTTTGTTATATAGATTCTCTTTGAGGATTACATTTATCATCGCCATAACAAGCGCAGCATCTGTATTCGGCCTGAGCCTTATTGCAATATCTGCCTTGGACATGGATGCATTGAATCTCGGGTCAATCCATATAATCTTTGTGCCGCGCTCCTTTGCATCAAGCACCCAGAGCATCTCAACAGGATGGTTTGCTGCTGTATTTGAACCTGCGATCATTATGCACTTTGAATTAACCCAGTCTGTTGTTGGATTCATCAGCCTCCCGAGGTCCTTTGCACCATAAACATAGTTTATGGCAATACCGGGGCTCTCGCAGCAGATTGGACCCTGGCCAACGATATTTGGCGTGCCCCAGATTTTTCCGAATCTTGAACCGCCGAGCTTCCATAAAAAGTCAGCGCGTCCTGTCCTGTGTATCATCAGGGCCTCTGGGCCATATTCCTTCTTTACCTTAAGCAGCCTCTCTGCAGCAAAGTCCATCGCAGCATCCCACGACGCCCTCTTGAATTCATCGTTGAGGCTCTTTCTAACCATTGGGTATTTCACCCTTAATGGATTGTAAATATGCTGGAATGCGCCTGAACCTTTCGGGCAGAGCGCACCTTTGCTTAAAGGATGGTCCGGGTCGCCGTAGATATCTACGACCCTGCCGTCCTTTACATAAACCAGCATGCCGCATGCAGCCTCGCACATGTTGCTGCATGTAGTAACAACTACCTTATCATACTCCCTGATAGACTCTCCAAGCGGTTTTAATGCCATATCCTTTCCTCTCCTTTACCCTCTGAGGGGAACCCCAATTCCCTCTATAAGAATAAAAAATAATTCTATTAGCAAAACTATTTTCCATCTTTCCTTCAAAAGGGTAGTGAATGATAAGTCTTCACATAACTAATGTCAAATTGATTATATTAATGTAAGAATAAAGTTTGATTATGATTTGTGATGCTAATAAGAAGATAAGGTTTGATTATGAAAATCGCTTGACAGAAAGGAGAGGGCGGCCTAAAATGAACAATAAGCATGAAATAATTTTTAAGGGCTTTAATGGAGGCTGTTATGCGCGCTGAGCAAACAAAACTAAAATCAGACATGGAATCTTCTATACACCGTTTTACAGTGGATGAGTACCATCGCCTGTCTGAAACAGGAATCCTGCATGAAGACGACAATGTGGAGCTGATCGAGGGGAGGATTATTAATATGGTGCCTATAGGGAGCAGACATGCATCTTGTGTGAAGCGCCTTGTTGCGTTATTGGTTGGAAAATTACAAAAGAGGGCGATTGTTAGTGTGCAAGACCCTGTTGATTTAAACGAAAAATCTGAACCAGAGCCAGATATAGCGATCCTCAAATGGAGAGACGATTTTTACAAAGATAAGCACCCCTCTCCGCAGGATATCTTACTGATTATAGAAGTTGCAGATGCTTCCCTTGAATACGATAAATTTACAAAAACCCAATTGTACGCCAAGTCTGGCATTCAAGAGGTATGGTTGATAAACCTTCTGGAAAACACCATTGAGATTTATCGCTCGCCATCAATTAATGGATATAAGATAATAACCCGCTTATCTCCTGCAGAAACGGCGTCCCCTTTAAGCTTTCCTGATATTGTGATAAAAGCTGGCGAGCTGCTGGGGATGTAGCATCTGCAACTATTTAGGCTCTTCTTTACCCACATTCTTTCACGATGAGCCAGATAAAATTTATTTGCAGCAGACTAAAGGCTGTGCAATGTGTAAACCCGGCACTAACGCTTTCCCCTTTAAATGTCTCTTATCAAAATTGGATAGGAAAGAAGAATAAGGAGGTAGTCAAGATAAAAGAGGCTGTGAAAAGGTAAAATGCATAATGTAAGTTTGACACCGATTATTTCATTATTTCAGCAATGTGTAGACCAGGCCCTAACGCTTTCCCTGTAGCGCTATTTTCCTTGTCTTATTTAGGCTATCTTGCCTTTTGTCGAGAAAAGATACTGGATAGCAAAATGATTATTACTACAACTCCTATAACAATAGCAAGTCCTTTAATAAGGTACTCCCATATTTTTATGAATGTTTCATTGTGCTGTTCATGCCGAAATTTCATTTAACTTGTTATAGCCGAACTGTTTGGATATACCCCAATCAGGCGCTTGCTGGTAATATTAAATCACACTCATTAGAGAGAGTCAAGGAAATCAAAAAATGTGTTATCTGTTGCGGTTTTGCCGAGGGCATTACGACCAATTTCATCTACGGGCAATTGTCCGTGCTCTGGAACGAGTTGTTAGGCGGGTTTGC
>CAKKST010000074.1 GCA_919903585.1 Nitrospiria bacterium
CTTGCCGAGCTTGAGATTGGGATTTCTTGTCCATTTCAGATGATTCTGCAGAATTGTTGTTGCCTCATCCTTTGTTATTGGCGCTGCTCCAATGGTCAGATCATGATATGGGCAATTATCCGGCCCGCCAAAACCGGGTCCGCCGCCCCCCATCATACCCATGCCCCTGCCCATCATGCCATACCCATCACCCCCGCCAGGTGGAAGGGCAATTGCAACTGCTCCAAAAACTAATAAGATAAGGACTACTGATGTTGTTAATAATGCTCTTTTCATTTTAAACACCTCCTTAATTTTTATCCCCCTCACCCTGTCCCTCTCCCACGAGGGGAGAGGGAAACATTCTTAAAATACCCAATCGACCTCCCCTCCCTTGACGGGAGGGAATTGAGGGGAGGGTGGATTGTTAATAAGTCTTTACTGTTTGCATTAATGTGATATTGCATAACTGATGCCAGAAGGATGGAATAAAGAAAAAACATTGCAATGACTTGTTATTATTAATCTTTTATAAAGGTGTTGTGAGACGAATAGAACAGGATGATTTCTATGAGTGGGAAATTTTTTCTCGGATTAGAGGGTTACTGTATAATTTTTTCTCACCCTATTTTATATTCCTTTATCTTATTCAACAAGGTCCTTCTTGTTATACCGAGGATTTCTGCGGCCTTTGTGCGGTTGCCATTTGTTTCATTCAATGTCTTAACGATTAGGCTTTTTTCCACATCCTTAATAGATTTTCCCGCATCAACATCAACCCCCCTTTGTCCCCCCTTACTAAGGGGGGAATCAGAAGGGAGAGCTGACTGTATTGCAATAGGAAGGTCAGAAGGAAGAATATATTCTCCCCTGCTCATTATAACTGCACGTTCTATTGCATTTTCAAGCTCTCTTATATTCCCGGGCCAGTTGTAGCTCTGCATAAGGCTGAGGGCTTCAGGATGAAGCCCCTTTATAGTCTTATTGTTTTTTTCTTTATAATGTCTTAAAAAATGATCTGAAAGGGGAATGATGTCCTCCATTCTTTTTCTTAAAGAAGGCATGTGGATTGTAACAACATTCAGGCGGTAAAATAGGTCATCCCTGAACCTGCCTGTCTTAATCTCTTTATCCAACTCCTTATTGGTTGCTGCTATCACACGAACATCCACCTTTAATGTCTTTGTCCCGCCAACACGTTCAAACTCCTGCTCCTGCAATACGCGCAAGACCTTTGCCTGTGTTGCAGGGCTCATGTCGCCGATTTCATCAAGAAATATAGTGCCTTTGTCTGCAAGCTCAAATCTCCCTTCTTTTTTTGAGATGGCGCCTGTGAAGGCGCCCTTTTCATGGCCAAAGAGTTCGCTTTCCAAAAGTGTCTCTGTCAATGCAGCGCAATTGACTTTTATGAAAGGCTTATCAAGCCTCTTGCTTTTTTGGTGGATGGCATTTGCTATCAATTCCTTTCCTGTTCCGCTCTCGCCAGAGATAAGAACTGTAGCATCTGTAGGCGCTATCTTCATCACAGTCTCAAATATCTCCTTCATTGCCTTGCCTCTGGCAATAATGCCTTGAAAATCTTTTTCAGCAACTATCTCTTTTTTTGTCTCTGCAATTGCGCCGGTTATTGCATGTTTCAATTCCTGAATATCAAGGGGCTTTGTCAGATAATCTATTGCGCCTAATTTTAGAGCTTCTACTGCTGATTTTACCGAGGCATAAGCGGTCATCAGAAGAACCGGGATATCAGGTTTTCTCGCTTTTATTATTTTCAATGCATCAATGCCGCTCATTTCCTGCATCCTGATATCCATTAAAATGAGGCCATAGTCAATTTTTTCTGCTAATGCTACTGCCTCTTTGCCGTCAGATGCCTCTGTAATTTCATAACTGTCATCAGAGAGGACTGCCTTTAGCATCAGCCTGTGGCTCTCGTCATCATCAACTATTAGGATTTTGTTGTTTTTTAATTTCATGGTTATCAATAATCCCCCTTTTGTCCCCCTTTAGTAAAGGGGGATATAGGGGGATTAATCATCTACATTGGCAGCCTGATAATAAACCTCGTCCCTTCACCTTCTCTGCTTTCAATTGCTATCTTCCCATTGTGCATGTCAATAATCCTTTTTACAAGCGCCAGGCCAATGCCGGTGCCTGATTTTTTTGTTGTAAAGAAGGGCTCAAATATCTTATCAATATTCTCCTTTGCTATTCCTTTGCCATTATCTGAAATTGATAATTGCAGCCCATTCTTTATCTGCCTTACACCAATTCTTATTTCTCCGTTTTTGTTAACAGCCTCTATGGAATTAAGCAGGATGTTTAATACAGCCTGTGTCATCTGATCCTTGTCTATCAAAACAGATGGCAGGTTGTCTTCATGCTCCTCTTTTATATTTATGCCTTTTCCTTTAATATCAGACTCAAGGAGCTTTATGGAGTATGAGATAACCTCTTCGAGTTTTTGTTTTTTCAAATTCAACTCTGTTGGTTTTGCGTAATCAAGAAGCTCTGTGATGACCCTGTTTAGCCTGTCT
>CAKKST010000075.1 GCA_919903585.1 Nitrospiria bacterium
AGGAAATGGCATCCCTTGCGAATGAGCATAATGCAGTGCTTTTATCAACCCCTGAGGGTAAGAAAATCCTTTTTATTCAAATAGCAGGCCTGATAGCAAGAAGGATAGCCTGCTGGGTTGAAAAGGGTGATCTGGTAGAGAGGGGACAGCGATTCGGGCTTATAAGATTTGGCTCAAGGGTTGACATATACCTGCCTCTTGGGGTAAAATTACATGTATCTCTTGGAGACAAGACAAAGGCAGGAACGACCATACTGGGGGTTTTAAAATGAGGGAGAGGACAAAAAAGGGGATATACATTATCCCAAATCTTTTTACCACTGCAAATATGTTCAGTGGTTTTTATGCAATTATTGCAGCATATAATGAAGACTATTTTCTGGCTGCAGTAGCAATTTTAATTGCAACGATCTTTGACGGTCTTGACGGGAAGGTGGCAAGACTCACAAAGACAACGAGCAGGTTCGGTGTGGAATATGACTCATTGGCAGACCTTGTTTCCTTTGGCATGGCGCCAGGACTGTTAGCCCATTTCTGGGCTTTAAATTCATACGGCCGCATTGGCTGGATTGCAGCATTCTTATTTGTTGTGTGCGGGGCGCTGAGGCTTGCGAGGTTCAATGTGCAGGTTGGCACTGTTGAGAGCAAATACTTTGTCGGCCTACCAATACCAGCAGCAGCGAGCCTTCTGGCATCTACTATATTATTAGACCTGCACTTTATAGGCATGGATAAGGAGATAATAAGGCCGCTTGTTATATTGATAATGACCTATGTGCTTGCCTTTCTTATGGTAAGCAATATACGATACAGGAGCTTTAAGGACTTTAATCTCAGGGAGAGAAAACCCTTCAGGGTGCTTGTGGCAACGGTGCTGATATTAGTTGTATTTGCAGCACAGCCGTATCTGATGCTCTTTTTATTTTTTGCGGTGTATGCATCATCAGGTATTGTAGAGTTGATCCTCTCACCATTCGTAAGGACATCAGCCGCAAAAATACCTGCGAAGGAGAATGTAGAGGAAGAGGACATAGAGGATAAGGAGATAATACTTAATAAGGAAAAAATATAGGAGCTTGTTGAAAAACTCAACAATCTCTGATTACACAGATAAAAGCCAAGATTACACAGATTAAAACTCCTTGAAATATCTGTGTAATCATTTTTCCTAATCGGTGTAATCAAGGCTGTTGAGGGCTTTTTCAACAGCCTGATAGTAAAAGGCAATGATGAGGAGTAGTAGGCGCAGCCCTGACTTTGAGAGAGCTGATGGTCGGTGCAAATCAGCAGTCAGGACGCTGAACTCGCCTCTGAGCCGCAGATGCGAAAGATGTAGGGGCGGGTTTTAAACCCGCCCTTGAGTAGTCTCTGCCGTGAGCCTGCGTTAAGGGCAAAATGAGGACTTTTCGCTTTTTCTCCTCTCCCCTTGTGGGAGAGGGGCAGGGTGAGGGGTTGAATAAGGGTGGTACCACGGGAGCATATAAAGCCCTCGTCCCTTTTCCTGTCTGCCGACAGGCAAGAGGGATTGAGGGCTTTTTTATTTGAGGAGGAACAATGACCCGTATAATCAAAATCTTTGACACCACACTCCGCGATGGCGAGCAGTCGCCTGGCGCATCAATGAATGTGGAAGAAAAGCTGCTGGTGGCAAAACAGCTTAGCCGCTTGGGTGTTGATATAATTGAGGCAGGCTTTGCCATAAGCTCAGCCGGAGACTTTGAGGCAATCAAGAGGATTGGCAGCGAGGTGGAAGGCCCGATTATATGCAGCCTTGCAAGGGCAAGGGAGGCAGATATAAAAAGGGCTTGGGAGGCGTTAAAGGATGCGCCAAAAAAGCGGATACACACATTCCACTCAACATCAGACATACATCTAAAGCATCAGTTCAGGGTTAGCCGGGAGGAGGCAATAAGGATATCTGTGGAGATGGTAAAATTGGCAAAGAGTTTTGTTGATGATGTTGAGTTTTCACCTATGGATGCCACAAGGACAGAATTAAGCTATCTCCTTGATGTGCTTGATGCTGTTATAGAGGCTGGCGCAAAGACTGTGAATATACCAGATACAGTGGGATATACAATGCCAGAGGAGTTCGGCAGGGTTATAAAGGCAATAAAGGAGAGGATTAAGGATAAGGCAGTAATCTCTGTGCACTGCCACAATGACCTTGGCCTTGCTGTTGCCAATTCCCTTTCAGCAATATTAAATGGCGCAGGACAGGTGGAATGCACGGTCAATGGCATAGGTGAACGTGCTGGAAACTGCTCTATGGAAGAGGTTGTCATGGCATTGAGGACTCGCAGGGACTTTTACAATGCAGATACAAATATAAATACAAAGGAGATTACACGCTCGAGCAGGCTTATTACAAAGGTAACAGGCATCCCTGTGCAGCCGAACAAGGCGATTGTGGGCGCAAATGCCTTTGCACATGAGGCAGGCATACATCAGGATGGTCTGCTCAAGGAAAAGACAACCTATGAAATAATCAGTCCTGAAAGCATTGGCCTGATTAGCGCTAAGCTTGTCCTCGGCAAACATTCAGGCAGGCATGCATTCAAGGCAAGGCTGAAGGAGCTCGGCTATGACTTAACACAGGAGGAGATAGAGAGCGCCTTTGAGAAATTTAAACATCTTGCTGACCAGAAGAAGGACATATACGATGAGGATATTGAGACCCTCGTATCAGAAGAGATATCAAGGATACCAGAGGCCTACAGCCTAATTGACCTTACAATTTCAGGCGGCATTAATATTAGGCCATCTGCAAAATTAAAGCTAAAGGTGAACGACCATATTGTGGAAAAGGAAGGACATGGCGACGGGCCTGTTGATGCAACATACAAGGCAATAGCATCTATAACCCAGACAAAGAGCAATCTTTTAAAATTTGAGGTAAAGAGCATAACAGGCGGGACAGATGCACTTGGCGAGGTTACAGTATCCCTTGAAGAAGATGAGCGGACAGTAAGGGGTCATGGAGCTGATACGGATATTATTGTTGCCAGTGCAAAGGCATATATAAATGCCCTGAATAAATTAGCGCATATTAAAAAGGCTAAAAAATAAGAAAAGGAAAATTCGGCAAATTTGGGTTAGATAAAGGGCTTGATTTGAAGAAATAGTTTGTGTATACTTTGCAGGTTGGTTAATTTGTGTTTGTAGTAGGGGCGAGGCGTTGCCTCGCCCTCTTTGGGCAACCCAACGGGCCGCCCCTAC
>CAKKST010000076.1 GCA_919903585.1 Nitrospiria bacterium
CCCTTGCGATTGCAATCTTTCCTGTTCTTATCAATTCCTTTATGCCTAATGGCCTTAAAAGATTGATTATTGCCTCTATCTTATTTTCATCACCTGTAATCTCAATTGTATATGTCGCTGGTGTGGAATCCACAATCCTTGCCCTGAAGATATCTGCAACTCGCAGCGCCTCTGCCCTGTCCTCGGGCTTTGTGTGAATCTTGATAAGCGCCGTCTCCCTAACCACATACTCCTTCTCTGTGAGGTCAACAACCTTTATAACATCTATGAGCTTATTTAACTGCTTTGTTATCTGCTCAATTATCTTGTCATCACCCTTTGTTACAATGGTCATCTGCGACACACTCGGGTCAAGGGTCTGCCCAACGCAGATCGTCTCAATATTAAATCCCCTGCCAGAAAAGAGGCCTGCAACACGGGACAAAACACCGAATTTATTTTCTACTAAGAGTGAGATTATGTGCTGCATAAAAAAACCCCAAAAATAAAGTCAAAAATAAAAAATTAAAATTACAATTCAAAATTTAAAATGAAAAAACTTCAAACTTGATTTGGGACAAGTCCGCTCTGAACATTTTGAATTTTACTCTGTAATTTTGCATTTTGCATTTTAATTTTTTTATTTCACTGCCTTCAGCCTTGCCTCTGCCTTCTTCTTCTCAGGCGCAAATATCATCTCATGTATGGCAGCGCCTGCCGGAACCATTGGGAATACATCTTCTTCCCTGTCAATTAGAAAGTCCATTAATACAGGCTTCTTTACCTTTATTGCCTCTTTTATAACACCCTCTACATCTGAAGGCACTGCTGCACGAAGGCCAACAGCGCCATAGGCCTCTGCTAATTTAACAAAGTCCGGGCTTCCTGCAAGGTTAACGGATGAGTATCTCTTATCAAAGAAGAGCTCCTGCCACTGCCTAACCATGCCGAGATACTGATTGTTCAAGATGGCCACCTTGACATTGAGATTATTCAGCACAGCAGTGGCGAGTTCCTGTATATTCATCTGTATGCTCCCATCGCCTGCAATATCAAATACAAGTTTATTTGGAAAGCCTGCCTGAGCGCCTATTGCAGCAGGAAAGCCATAGCCCATTGTGCCGAGTCCGCCTGATGAAAGGAGTGTCCTCGGTTTTTCAAATTTATAGAACTGGGCAGTCCACATCTGATTCTGGCCGACCTCTGTTGTTATTATGGCCTCGCCATTTGTAATCTCATTAATCTTCTCGATCACAAATTGCGGCTTTATTATATCATCCTGCTCATAGCTTAGCGGCCGCTCTCTCTGCCATTCAGCTATCTGTTTTAGCCATGCATCCCTTATCTTGTCCCAAGGCTCTGTCTCCGGGCTCTCCTTTATTGCCTGAATCAGGTCAGCAAGCACCAGCCTCGCATCACCCACAATCGGCACATCCACATGGATGTTTTTTCTTATTGATGTGGGATCAATATCAATATGTATGACCTTTGCATTTGGCGCAAAGTCCTCCACCCTTCCTGTCACCCTATCATCAAACCTTGCACCCACAGCAATAATTAAATCCGAATTATGTACAGACATGTTTGCTGCATAGGTTCCGTGCATGCCGAGCATGCCGAGTGAAAGCGCATGTCTTCCGGGAAAACCGCCGAGGCCGAGAAGCGTCATGGTTACAGGCATCCTTGTCTGCTCTGCAAGCTCCTTTAGCTCTGCTGATGCATTGGAAAGGATAACGCCGCCGCCTGCATATATAATTGGCTTCTTTGCCTTTGCAATAAACTGGGCAGCCTTTCTTATCTGCCACTTGTTCCCATAATATGTGGGCTTGTAGCTTCTAAGCTCTACTTTCTCTGGATACTTAAAATCTGTCTTTGCCTGTGTTACATCCTTTGGCAGGTCAATCAGCACAGGGCCGGGCCTTCCTGTCTTTGCAATATAGAATGCCTCTGCAATAGTATCAGCAAGGTCATTTACATCCTTTACAAGATAGTTGTATTTTGTGCATGGCCTTGTGATGCCGACAATGTCTGCCTCCTGAAAGGCGTCATTGCCAATCATCTTTGTTGCCACCTGACCTGTAAACACAACAATAGGTGTGGAATCCATAAAGGCAGTGGCAATGCCTGTAACTGTATTTGTAGCGCCTGGGCCTGATGTTACCAGCGCAACACCAACCTTCCCTGTTGCCCTTGCATAGCCGTCAGCCATGTGAGTAGCGCCCTGCTCATGCCTTGTAAGGATCACATTTAGATTCTTCTCGCCATACAGCACATCAAAGATGCTCAGAACCACGCCGCCGGGGTAGCCGAACACGGTTTTTACGCCTTCTTTTTTAAGGCTCTCTACAAATATCTCTGCACCTGTCTTTTTTGTTGTCATCTAAAACCTCATTTTGCGGGGTTAGAAAACCCCGCCTATCAATAGGCAGGACATTCTTGTCCTGCAATTTCTTTCATTATTCTTTTAAAATTGCCCCAGTGCTTGCCGATGTCACCATTTTAGAATATCTCTCCAAATATCCACCTCTTATCTTTGGTGCAATCGGTTTCCATTTTGCAAACCTTGCCTTTATCTCTTCTGGGGATAATCTCAGTTCAAGTTTTCTTTTTGGGATATCTATAATTATTATATCACCGTCCTTAACTATTGCAATCGGCCCGCCCTCCATTGCCTCTGGAGAAACATGGCCGATGCACGGCCCCTGTGTGCCGCCGGAGAACCTTCCGTCTGTAATAAGTGCAACAGCATCAGAAAGACCCATCCCTGTTATTGCAGATGTCGGCGCCAGCATCTCACGCATACCCGGGCCGCCCTTTGGGCCTTCGTATCTTATTACAACAACATCGCCTGATTTTATTTTATTCGCCATGATTGCCTTCATTGCAGCGTCTTCTGAATCAAAGACCTTTGCCTTTCCCTTGAATCTCATCATCATCTCGCTAACTGCTGTCTGCTTTACAACTGCGCCATCAGGCGCAAGATTGCCCTTTAATAATGCAATGCCGCCCTCTTTATGATATGCCTTATCAAGCGGCCTGATAATTTCTTCATCCACAATATTTGCTTGTTGAGCAATCTCATAGACGGTTTTACCACTTACAGTAATATTGTTTTTAAGCTTTGGCCTCAATCTTTTTAAGACAGCAGGGATACCGCCTGCATATTCTAAATCCTCAAGATAATATTGGCCTGATGGCAGAAGGCTTGATATATGCGGTGTCTCTCTGCTTATCTTGTCAAAAAGCTCTGGGTTTATATTAACACCGGCCTCTTTTGCAATTGCAGGGATATGCAAGACTGTATTCGTTGATCCTCCGAGCGCCATATCAACACAAATAGCATTCTCAAAGGCCTTTTTACTCATTATACTCCTCGGCAGGATATTCTTCTTAACAAGCTCAACAATCCTCATCCCGCTCTCGTATGCAATCCGCCTCTTATTTGCAGAGACAGCGAGGGCAGTTGCACATCCTACGAGGGACATGCCGAGCGCCTCTGTTACACAAGCCATGGTATTTGCAGTATACAATCCCTGACAGGAGCCGGGCCCCGGGCAGGCGCACATCTCAAGATTTGATAATTCCTCTTCTGTAATCTCGCCCTTCCGGTATCTTCCTATTGCCTCAAAGGTCCCGCCGACAAAATTCACCCTCTGTTTTTTATAATGGCCTGAGAGCATTGGCCCTGCTGTAACAACAATAGCAGGGATATTCACCCTCGCTGCGCCCATGAGCATACCCGGTGTAATCTTATCGCAATTTGTAAGCAGCACAATCCCGTCAAATGAGTGGGCGCATGTTATGGTCTCAATGATATCTGCAATCAATTCACGAGACGGCAGGGAATAGTGCATGCCCCTATGGCCCATTGCAATGCCGTCGCATATACCGGGAACGCCAAAGAAAAAGGGATAGCCGCCTGCAGAGTGTACGCCCTTTTCAATAAACCTCTCAAGGTCGCGCATACCAATATGGCCGGGTATAATATCTGTATAACTTGTTGCAACAGCGATGAGGGGCTTCTTCAAATCTTCCCTCGTCATGCCTGTTGCAAAGAGGAGCGCCCTGTGCGGCGCCCTCTCAATGCCCTTTTTTATCACATCGCTTCTCATCTGGATTTTTACCTTCTAATAAATTGGTTCAAACAATGAAATAATTTAATATGTTAACACAGTGGGAATATTATAGTCAATAAAATTTCGGCAAAAGTAGTTGAAATTTAACGAGATACAGGCAGGATATACATTGGAATAAGCTAATAAGCAAATCCATCGGACGGGCAGTTGCCCGCCGCTGATTTAGGTCGTTGAAAATATGTGACACCTGTCTGCTGATAAGCAGGCAAGATATGATACATTACCCTGACCCCTCGGAATCTTGACACCCACAGTACTGTAAGTATATAATGTTATATTAAATGAGGAGGTGTAATATGAGACTAAGGATTCTAATTGAGCAGGATGAGGATGGGATATTTGTTGCGGAATGTCCTTCTTTGCCAGGATGTGTTTCACAGGGCAAAACACGAAAAGAAGCGA
>CAKKST010000077.1 GCA_919903585.1 Nitrospiria bacterium
GGCCAAGCATTGCGCCCATCATCCCGCCCATCCATCCTGCCATAAGCCCTTCCATTGTACCCATAAAACCGCCAAACCTGCCGATTGGCACGCCAAACAAAATGCCGACTATACTGCCAATCATCACGCCTGCAAGGAAATTACCTGTTGGAAGAAGTATGAATGTGCCTACTGTAACACCTGCAAGCATGCCCATTATCATGCCAGCCATCATCCCAAGCATCTCATCACCCTTTTTCAAGAGCCTGTAGATAATAAGGCCTGTGATAGCAAGCGCAGCAATAGCGATAATCAATGCGCCATAATATTGACCTGTCATTTATTTCTACCCCCTAATTTTGAAAGGAGCGCAGCAATAATCAGATACACGACTCCTCCCCATACAAAGAGGATTGCTGTAAATATTAATGCCTCTTTTAAAGGAAATCCGCCTCTTGTAAATTGATACCACTTGCCATTGAGGCGCTGCGGGATAGTCAGCAATGCCTCCTCACCATACCGCTTATAAAAATATTCAACAACCTGTTCCGATGTCACGCCTGCCTGAAGCTTTACGCCTATCATGTCCTTCCATTCAAGGCCGCAGCTCATGTGGCAGTCCTCAAGCACCATTGGGCATTCACACGGACAGGCAAGGTTATGGGAGATCCCAAGCACAGTATTGCTACCTGCCTGCGGCCAAAAGATATATTTAAAGCCAAAAAAAACAGCAACAACAGCCACGCAGAGGAGATAAATTTTTATTTTTTTTGATACTGGCATTTTTAATAACTCCATCACCCTCCCCTTAATCCCCTCCCATCGAGGGAGGGGAAATAAGAAAAAACTCCCCTTTCCATCGTGGGAAAGGCATAATACATTTTCCCCTCTCCCCTTGTGGGAGAGGGTTAGGGTGAGGGGGATTTCCGAAATAGAAACTTATAAACCCCAAAACCTATTATAATAGCAGCGCCAGCAGCAAGTATTGCAATATCCCTATTAGTTGTATCCTGTCTTGCCATGCCGCCGAATTTTATATCAACAGAGGGATTATTATCCTGTTTTATATAATTTATCTTAAATCTGACCTCCTGACCTGCTGGTATATTCTTCATGGAATAATGATACTGATTAAACTCGCTCTCCATCGTTTGTTTTAAGGCAGCAGGCTGGATTGAAAAATTCGTGGAACGGAGGGGCTGCTGGATGTTCACCTCAAGGTTCATAATATCATATCGGGACTGGATTACATACTCAAAGAACTTATCCTTTCCCCTTTTAAATGGGCTGTATTGAAAGTCTATAAAAAAATCACCATAAGGCAGGTTCATCGTTACCTGATTATAATTCTCTCTCTTTTCAACATCATAAAGCTGGCAGAAGTGCTGTCCCTTTGGCGAGAGGCTACAGGCATCTGTGAGCTTATTCACACCCTTTGGGAAGAGAAAGGTTATAGCGGCTGGAAAGGCGTCCTTGTTTGCAAACCTGCCTTCATACACAACAAGCACACCCGGGGTGTCATACTCAGGCCATACAGAGACCTTCATCCTGCCGATCTTCAGCGCCTCTTCTCCATATAGTGGAGCAGGAATTATGAAAATGAAAAATAAAAGAAAGGTTAAAAATCGTTTAATCCCCATAATAGAGATATATTTTATTATATTTAATAATTCCATGCAATCACAAAATAAACTTTGCCATTGAAAACCTTTTCTTATTAATGTAATATCTATGCTGTGGGGATTATTGTTCTTTAATTCAGGCTGTTGAAAAAGTCATCAACAGCCTTGATTACAGAGATTACAAGAAACAGATTACACAGATTATGAGGATTTTAAATCTGCGTAATCATCTAAAAAAAGGAGGTCGTCTATGAGAAATGCAGCAAAATTTATAGCAATTTTTGTTTCATTAGCCATCCTCTCTGGCTGTTTTGTAACTACAGGCAAATATCAGGATAAGGTAAGGGAGGCAGAGAATTATAAGAGCGCTCTGGATAAGGCAAAGGAAAGGGTAGCTGTCCTTGAAAAGGTGATAGCATCTCTTGATGAGGCCATGAAGGCAGGCAAGGATGCCCAGTCCGAGATATTTGCTGATCTGATGCAGAAAAACAAGGAGCTTATGGAGGCAAAGGGGGATCTGTCAAAGGAGATGGAGAGGCTGAGCAGGGAGAAGGAGGAGGCAATCTCAAAACTTAGATCCACCTATGACAACCTTGTAAAGAACCTGCAAAAGGAGATTAAAGAGGGTGAGATAAAGATTACACAGATAAAGGACAAGCTCTCTGTTAATATGGTGGAGAAGATACTCTTTGACTCAGGCAAGGCAGAGATAAAGCCAAAGGGAAAAGAGGTATTAAAAAAGGTCGGCGATATATTAAAAAGTGTGCCTGATAAACAGATAAGGATAGAGGGCCATACAGACAATGTCCCCATCGGCCCCGGTCTTCAGACAAAATATCCCACCAACTGGGAACTGTCAACTGCAAGGGCAACCACAGTGGCAAGGTTCCTGCAGGACAAGGCAGACATTGACCCTAATGTTTTGGTTGCAGCAGGATATTCAGAATACAGGCCTGTTGCCGCAAACGATACAGATGAGGGCAAGGCGCAGAACAGAAGGATAGAGATAGCCCTCATACCGATTGATATAGACAGGGTATTAGAGGAAAAGTAATTTGGATGTTATTACAAGCCATACAAATGCAGACTTTGATTCCCTTGCATCAATGCTCGCAGCAAGGAAGTTATACAAAGAGGCAATACCTGTCTTCTCAGGCGCGCAGGAGAGGAATGTCCGCGTCTTTTTCTCAAAGGTGCCAGAGGAGAAATTTGGCATAGAGAAGATCAGGAATATTGACCTGAATAAGATTACAAGGCTCATCATCGTTGATGTAAAGACGCCTGACAGGCTCGGAAGATTTGCCGGGATACTTAACAGGCCTGATTTAAAGATACATGTCTATGACCACCATCCTCATACAGAAAAAGATATCCATGGGGAAATGGAGGTCATTGAGCCTGCAGGCGCAACAACAACAATACTGATAGAAAAACTCATAGAGAATAAGATTGAGATTACATCCGAAGAGGCAACCATCCTTGCACTCGGGATATATGAAGAAACCGGCTCTCTCTCATTCCCGTCAACAACACCGCGTGATCTGCAGGCAGCAGCCTATTTACTATCTAAAGGCGCTGACCTGAATCTCGTCTCAGATTATATAATAAAGGAACTTGATGCTGAGCAGATAGAAATATTGAATGACCTGCTTCACTCTGCAAAGGAATTTTATTTTCACGGCATCAAGGTCATCATTGCCATTGCCTCTACAGAAAAATATATAGGCGAACTTGCCCTTATCACCCATAAGATGAGGGATATGGAGAACATAAATGCCATCTTTGTTGTTGTGCGGATGGAGGACAGGATACATATTGTGGCGAGGAGCCGCATCCCGAATGTGGATGTAGGCGATGTACTAAAAGAACTCGGCGGCGGCGGGCATTCCACTGCTGCATCTGCATCTATAAAAGAGCTGACTATTGTGCAGGTGCAGGAGAGGCTTCTTGATATCCTAAACGGAAAGGTTACGCCGACAAGGGTTGCAAGGGATATAATGACAGCGCCGCTAAAGACCGTGCAGATAGACAGCACAATAAAAGAGGCAGAGAAGATAATGACACAGTACGGCGTGAATGTCCTGCCTGTGCTTGATAAGGATATATTTGCAGGCCTTGTGTCAAGGGAGATGATACAGAAGGCCATCTTTCACAACCTTGAAAAGGCAAAGGTCTCTGATTTTATGTATACAGAGATGCAGAAGGCAGTGCCTGACACACCCTTTAGCAAGATAGAGTCCGTGATGGTTGAAGGCAATCAGAGATTTATGCCTGTTGTTGAGGGCGACAGGATTATCGGCGCCATTACACGGACAGACCTCCTGCGGACACTCCATGATGATATATTAATGAGGCCGCTGGGCGCAGAGGAGCTGCCAAAAGGCTTTCATTATACATACAGCAGAAATCTAAGGCACCTCCTGAAAGAGCGACTCTCTGCTAATATAGAAAAATTATTGAAAAGCATCGGCGAGGTTGCGGAGGAGGCAGGGATGAATGCCTATGTTGTCGGCGGATTTGTACGCGATCTTTTGCTCGGCCATGAAAATCTGGATATTGATGTTGTGATAGAAGGCGACGGAATTGCCTTTGCAAACAGGCTCGGAAGACGTTTTAATGCGAGGGTAAAGGCGCATCAGAGATTCGGGACAGCAGTGGTAATCCTGCCTGATGATTTCAGAATAGACATTGCAACTGCAAGGACAGAGTATTATGAGTACCCCACTGCCCTTCCTACTGTTGAACTTAGCTCCATAAAGAAAGACCTCTATCGCCGCGACTTTACCATCAACACACTTGCAATTAAACTCAACAAAAGGGATTATGGAAATCTCATTGACTTCTTTGGCGGCCAGCGGGATATAAAGGAAAAGGCAATAAGGGTGCTGCATAATCTGAGCCTTGTTGAAGACCCGACAAGGGTCTTTCGTGCAATAAGGTTTGAGCAACGTTTTAATTTTAAGATAGGCAAGCACACACAGAATCTGATAAAGACCGCTGTCAGGATGGAGCTCTTTCATAAGCTGAGCGGAAAGAGGGTTCTTAATGAATTAAGGCTTATCTTTGAGGAGGCTGAGCCAATAAAGGCCATAATGCGTATGGCAGAGTTTGACCTGTTAAGGTTTATACACCCTGAGATTGCCTTTAAAGACAAAAACACCCGCCTCTTTGAAAAGATAAAAGAGGCTATTGCATGGTTTGACCTGCTCTTTCTGAATCTTCCAATAGAAAAGTGGCTGATATATCTCATGGGTCTGTTAAACGGCCTGAGTAAAAGGGATGCAGAGGATGTGCTAAAAAGGCTCGCTGTACCTGAGAGGTCTGCGAGAAAACTCATTGATGCAGCAGAGCACTTTGAAAAGGTATTGTCAGAATTCTACAGGCATAAAAAGATGGAAAACAGCAGGATATACCGCCTTCTCCATCCCCTCTCTACAGAGACAGTAGTATTTATGATGGCAAAGGCAAAAGAGGAGGCAGCAAAGAAATATATCTCTTTGTATCTTACAGAGCTGAGAAAGATAGGACTCTCCATCACAGGCAATGACCTTAAAAAACTTGGGATAAAAGAGGGGCCGAGATTTAGGGACATACTTGAGAAGGCATTTGAAAGGAAATTAAATGGCATGTTAAAGACAAAGAAGGACGAATTGAAATTTGTAAAGGGATTAAAGAGTGAATAAGGGAAGCAATAAATATCTTTTAACAGGTCTGATAATCCTCTCATCACTCCTCTTCTTTTATAAGCTCGGGTCATACACCCTCTTTGATGTTGACGAAGCTGTATTCTCTGAGGCAGCGAGGGAGATGCTGGAGACAGGCAACTGGCTCACCCCGCAATATAATTACATAAACAGATATGACAAGCCTGCCCTTTTTTACTGGCTTATGGCATCGTCTTATCTTGTCTTTGGCATAAATGAATTTGCAGCAAGATTCTGGTCTGCATTAATGGGTGTGTTCCTGATTACCGCTACATTCTCCTTTGCAAGAAGGATTAATGGGGATAGCTATGGCCTTTTAAGCGGGCTTATACTTGCCACATCCATTGAGATAATAGTCCTTGCCCATTCTGCTATTACTGATATGACATTAACATTTTTCATTGCCTCAGGCCTCTATCTCTTTTTCATAGCTATGGAAAAGAAAGACAAATGGCTCTATCTTTTATCATACTCAGCAATGGGGCTTGCTGTGCTCACAAAGGGGCCAATAGGCATTCTTATACCTGCAATGACCATCATCGCATACCTTCTGCTGACAAAAAAATTCAGGGACACATTAAGGGATGCACAGCCCTTCTTGGGAGTGATAATCTTTTTGGCCATTGCCCTTCCATGGTATATACTTGAAATCAGGGCCAACGGCTGGGAATATATCAATGCCTTTTTCTTAAAGCATAATATAAGCCGCTTTACCAGCGTAAACTCAGGCCACAGCGGCAGCATCCTGTTTTACATGCCTGTTATACTCATCGGCTTTTTTCCATGGAGCCCATTCCTCCCTTATGCCATTTATAAGACAGCGCCGCGTGGTTTAGCAGAGATGGATACAAAGGCAAGGCTCGCACTCTTTTCAATCATCTGGTTTTTAACAGTCCTGATATTCTTCTCCTTGTCGCAGACAAAATTGCCAAATTACATAGCATCGCTCTTTCCGCCAATGGCATTAGTTGTCGCAATGCTCTTTAAGGATTATTTAGAAGATAATCCCCCCTTCCCCCCTTTAACCCCTCTGTCTCCCCCCTTGGTAAGGGGGGAATTAAAGGGGGGTGAGGGGGGATTATCAAAAGGAGTAAAATATTCTGCCCTCTTTTTTGCACTCTCCTGCATTATCCTTGCTGCTGGCTTTGGCCTTGCGCCAATGATATTAAGCAAAATACATCCCATATTGCCTGATGGATTTTCTGATATACCAATTACAATCGGCAGTTGGCACATTGTGATCTCAATATTCTTCTTCATATCAGGGATAACTTCTGTTATTGCCTTTTTCAAAAATAAAAAAGGCATTGCCATTGGGATAGTCGGCCTTATGATTTCAATATTCATATTAATCACGCTCAATCTTGCCATGCCTGCTGTGGACAGGCTTGTTCAACATCCCCTGAAGGAGATCGCGCTATTTGTAAGGGAAATGGGCGAGAAAGACAAGAGGATAGCTACATATGGTATAAACAATCCGAGTATCCTCTTTTACTCAAGGCAGAAGGCATTTATCCTGAATAGAGGCGAAAAAGAAAGGCTGAATGCAATGGCAAATGAAGAGACGCCATTATATGTAATAACAAAACTCCCTTATGCAAGAGAGGTAAAAGAGGCTGCAGGGATGCGGTATGCCGGCCAAAGGGGTATCTACATCCTTTTGACGAATAACCCTGCACAGTGCGATTTGGATAAGAAAGATAAGAAAGATGAAAAATAAAAAAATCTTAATAAGGTCTGCCCTCATTATAATATCTTTTTTGCTGCTCTTGCTCCTCTTTGCACAGGACTACACGATACGGGGATATGTAAAAACAAATGTAAAGGCTGTAAGATGGGAACCTACTGTTCAGGCCTTTAATAAATTTGGTGATGGCGGCATTCAGGCGGTCATCACAATAATTATATTAATTGCAGGCTATTTTAAGAAAAAGGCGAATTTAATAAAGACAGGAAAATACGGACTAATAGCCATAATTGCTGCCGGCATTGCAGTCCAGATAATCAAGCGCATCATAGGAAGGCCAAGGCCGACTATGATGGATGCAGGCATAAAGGATATCGGCCCTTCAATTTCAATAGGCCTTGACTCCTATCCATCAGGCCACACAGCATCGTCATTTGCCCTTGCAGCGGTTTTATCATCAGCATATCCCAAGGGCAGATATATTTTTTATTTCCTTGCAGGTATTGCAGGTCTGTCGCGGATATACCTTGATTCCCATTTTGCATCTGATGTCTTTGCAGGCGCCATCCTCGGCACAGCAATCGGCATATTCTTTGCCCATAAGATGGCAGGCAGCAAATAAAACTCATAGGATTCACCCCAGCGGAAAATGGCAGGCGACATAATGGCTGGTGACTGTCTGCTTTAATTTTGGTTCGTTTTCAGGGTCAGTGCACTCCTTTGGGTTGCCGCGGATTTTATATACAGCGCAGCGCGGATGAAAGCGGCAGCCTGTAACAGGCCTCTCAAAATCAAAGACCTGCCATGTAAGGCCGTTTGAAATCCCTTTCTCACCCCTGCTTGTTAATGATGACCATAATACATTTGTATATGGGTGCATCGGCCTCTGGGCAATCCTGTCAGAAAGCCCCATCTCAACTATTTTACCCATATACATAACAGCAACCTTGTTGCTTATTAATTCAACCATCCGCAGGTCATGGGAGATAAAAAGATATGAAAGGCCTAATTTTGCCTGAAGGTCTCTAAGCAGGTTAATTATCTGCGCCTGAATGGAGACATCAAGAGCACTCGTTGGCTCATCTGCAATAATAAGCCTCGGCTTAACAGCAAGCACTCGTGCAATCCCCACCCTCCTTTTTTCACCGCCTGAGAGTTCATCAGGGTAACAACTCAATTTGCTCTTTTTGAGATTCACCTGATTCAGCAATTCAGATGTCCTCTTATTTATCTCACTATAATCAAAATCATGATAGACAGTAATAGCCTCTTTTAGTATATCCCGCACCCTCATCCTCGGATTTAAGGCAGCATCCAAGTCCTGAAATATCATCTGCATCTGGCTGCGAAGATTTCTCAATTCACTTTTTTTGAGTTTCAGTATGTTAGCGCCATCAAACATAATCTTCCCGTCAGTAGGCTCCATCAGTCTAAGTATGAGCTTGCCAATGGTCGTCTTACCGCAGCCGCTCTCGCCAACAAGGCCCATTATCTCCTTTTCCTTTAAATAAAAACTCACATCATCCAC
>CAKKST010000078.1 GCA_919903585.1 Nitrospiria bacterium
TGGTTGGATAATATTCCATTTTTCGTGCTTAGCCTATTTCCTGATAACATCCCATGATTGATATACCGGCAGACATTTTGGCGCAATAATTGGGGTCATACTTAAATCATACATTTTATTCCTCTGCATTGCTTATGATTAAAGCTATCCCATGTTTTTATCATCTCTACCACGAACTGGTGTATTATAGCGGTTTAAATCGCTGTATTTCTTTAACAGCATCAAAATCTTTATCAGTGCTGATTATTCCTTCAAGGTTGTAATTTATGACAATGGCACAATGAAAGGTGTAAAGTATCCCATCTATAACTCAGGCTTTTACCTATAAAATCAAGGGATAAGGCGGTTTTACCTGTCTGTGTATCTTCTTGACAAAAAATATCTTTTCTGTTAATATTCCAACCTTCTTAATACGCCGTTGACTCAATTAAAAAGGAGTATATGACTTTTCAGGAATTGATAATGGCCCTGCATAGGTTCTGGTCTGCAAAGGGCTGCATCATGCATCAGGGCTATGATATGGAGGTGGGGGCTGGGACATTTAATCCTGCTACTTTTTTCAGGGTACTTGGCCCTGAGCCGTGGAGGACTGCTTATGTTGAGCCGTCAAGGAGGCCAACAGACGGCCGCTATGGTGAAAATCCAAACAGGCTCCAGCATTATTACCAGTATCAGGTTATATTAAAACCAGCGCCAGATAATATTCAGGACATATATCTTGAGAGTCTGACATCCTTTGGCATTAATCCACTTGAGCATGACATCCGTTTTGTAGAGGATGACTGGGAGTCGCCGACACTTGGCGCATGGGGCCTTGGCTGGGAGGTGTGGCTTGACGGCATGGAGATAACACAGTTTACATATTTTCAGGAGGTGGGGAGCATTGAGCTTCATCCCATCTCTGTGGAGATTACCTATGGCCTTGAGAGGATTGCCATGTACCTCCAGCAGGTAGAAAATATCTTTAACATTGAGTGGATCAAAGGTATAAAATACGGCGATGTGCATCATCAGGGCGAGGTGGAGTTTTCAAAGTATAATTTTGAGGCCGCTGATGTTGAAATGCTAAGAGCCAGCTTTGATATGTGCGAGAAGGAGTCTAAGGGATTAATAAAGAAGGGGCTTGTGCTCCCTGCTTATGATTTTTGCCTTAAGTGCTCCCATCTCTTTAATCTCCTTGATGCAAGGGGCGCTATAAGTGTGCAGGAGAGGACAGGGTATATAGCAAGGGTTAGGACTCTTGCAAGAAGATGCGCAGAGGGGTATTTAAAGGTTAGAGAGGAGATGGGGTATCCGTTATTGGGTAAAACCCAGTAATAAGTAAAAAATTAAAAATCAAATATCAAATATCAAAAATAAGGAATTAATTTTAAATAAAAAGCTCCTAAATTTTGATTTTTTATATTTAATCTTTAACTTTGGGTAAAATAGATGCCAGCAGATATAATTTTTGAGATAGGGACAGAGGAGATACCTGCAAGGTTCATCCCTGATGCCTTGCAGAAGATGAAGGATCGGATGGCCGTCTTTTTAAAAAACGAGATGGTCTCCTTTCAGTCAATGGAGTCTTACGGCACACCGAGGCGTCTTGCACTTTATGTAAAGGATGCGGCAGAAAAACAGGATGAGAAAATGGTTGAGGTTATCGGGCCGGCTAAGTCTGTTGCATACGATAAGGATGGAAAGCCTACAAAGGCAGCGCTCGGCTTTGCAAAGGGACAGGGTGTGGATGTATCAGCGCTTAAGATAAAGGCAACAGATAAAGGGGAATATATCTGCGCTTCAAGAAAAGATGGCGGTAAGGATACAGCAGAGATATTAAAGAAGATGCTGCCGCAGTTTATCATGGACATAGCCTTCCCAAAGTCAATGTACTGGGATGATAAGAAGATACGTTTTGCAAGGCCTATACGCTGGCTTATGGCAATATTCAATAACACGCCTGTTGAATTTACAATCGCAGATGTAAAGAGCAGTAATATGTCAAGGGGCCACAGATTTATGAGCCCCGGCGCCTTTATTGTAAATGGTATTGAGGACTACATCCATCAGCTTGAGGCAAATTATGTAATAGTCAATCAGGCAAAGAGGAGGGAGATGATAGTCTCCCAGATTAATCAGCTCGCCAAAGAAAAGGGCGGGCAGGTCATGTCCGATGATGAGCTGATAGATACTGTTACCTTTCTCGTTGAATATCCTGCCGCACTCTGCGGTGATTTTGACAGGGATTATCTTAAACTTCCCAAAGAGATTTTAATAAATGCAATGAAGGAGCACCAGAAATATTTTTCTGTTGTTGATAAGGATGGCAATCTCCTGTCATATTTTATCTGCATTGCCAATACAAGGGCAAAGGACATGGATGTTGTAAAAAAGGGGAATGAGCGGGTATTGCGGGCAAGGCTTTCTGATGCACAGTTCTTTTTTAATGAAGACAGAAAAAAAAGACTTACTGACAGGACGGCTGACTTAAAGGGCGTGATATTTCAGGAGAGCCTCGGCACACTATATGATAAGGTTGAGAGAGATGCGGCATTAGCTGAGTATCTTGCACCCATTATTGACAAAGGTGCGAAGGATGCTGCAAAGCGGGCGGCCTATCTGTGCAAGTCTGATTTGCTTACAGGGATAGTTGGTGAATTCCCAAAGCTGCAGGGTATCATGGGAAGGGAGTATGCCTTGCTTGATGGCGAGCCAAAGGCTGCGGCAGAGGCAATATATGAGCATTATCTGCCGAGGTTTGCAGGTGATGAATTGCCAAAGACCAGTGCAGGGATAGTACTCAGCATTGTGGATAAGATAGATAGTATCTGCGGCTATTTTGCCATTGGATTAATACCGAGCGGCTCGCAAGACCCTTATGCCTTAAGAAGGCAGGCATTGGGCATAATACAGATACTCTTAACAAATAAAATACACTTATCACTTAAAGGACTAATTGAAAAGGCCTTTGAACTAATAAAGATTAATAAGTTAGGGGAGGCAAAAAAAGAGGCGCTTGATTTTTTAAGACAAAGAATGGATAATCTCCTCACCTCTGAGGGTTATAGATACGATATTGTTGATGCAGTGCTGTCTGCAAACCTTGATGACCCTTATGACTGCGTGTTAAAAATAATGGCTTTTAACAAGATAAAGGATGAGCCCTCATTTGAGCCATTGATGATATCTTTTAAAAGGGTGATAAATATAATACCGCCTGATTTTAAGGGAGAGGCTGATCAGAATCTTTTATCCGAGCCTGCAGAGAAGGCGCTCTTTGATGCCTATACTGCCTTGAAAAAGGATATTTCTCCTTTGCTTGAGGCATATAAATATGAAGAGGCATTAAAAATGATTGCTGGCATAAAAAAAGAGGTGGATACATTCTTTGATAAGGTTCTGGTAATGGATAAGGATGAGAGGCTGAAGGCAAACCGTCTCGGCCTATTAAAGCAGATTGGAATTTTATTTAATAACATAGCGGATTTCTCAAGGATAGTTACAGAAAAGAAATCATAAATATAATTATTCAGGAGGACAGGGTGATGAGTGCAAAAAAATATGTTTATTTCTTTGGAAATGGAAGGGCAGAAGGTAAGGGGGATATGAAGGACCTCCTCGGAGGCAAGGGGGCAGGCCTTGCAGAGATGACCAATCTTGGCGTAAATGTCCCTCCGGGTTTTACGATTACAACAGATGCCTGCATTGAGTATTTTAAGAATAATAAAAAATATCCAAAGGGGCTCTGGGAGGAGGCAGTTAAAAATCTACATAGGGTAGAGAAGGCAATGGGCTTCAAATTTGGCGATCCTGAAAATCCACTGCTGGTCTCTGTCAGGTCAGGCTCAAAATTTTCTATGCCAGGCATGATGGAT
>CAKKST010000079.1 GCA_919903585.1 Nitrospiria bacterium
TAAAGGCCTCCTTTAGTGTCTTTTTAATAATGCTGCCCTTATTATCTATAATAGAACCTTTTATTACCACCAGAGGGGTTGCATAGGTGGGAAAAAAGTGGCCAACACCTGTGTTTGAAACAGTGAGTCGGGCTATTATTTTATCATTGCCCTTTTCGTAATTAAAGTTAAACTCAACGCCTCTTTTAACCATTTCAGGGTCGTGTATGCCTCTGAAGAGATGCTGCCTGTCAGGCATGTGGCAGCTCTGGCAGGTAATATTGTTTTTACCGTATATGCTCTCCTTCCACTCCCTG
Source organism: Nitrospiria bacterium (assembly GCA_919903585.1). Lineage (GTDB taxonomy): Bacteria > Nitrospirota > CAKKRA01 > 9FT-COMBO-42-15 > 9FT-COMBO-42-15 > JACPZJ01. Next base: position 297 of record CAKKST010000079.1, read on the forward strand.
TATGTATTTGTCAATACCTTGCCATTAAGCTCATACCCTTCATCCATCTGATGGCATGCTGCACAGAACTCTGCCTGTTCAAAAAAATCCTTCTCTATAAAACCATCGTGTGCTGTTTTTTCTTGCCCCTTGCCCCTTGCCCCTTGCCCCTGTCTTACCGTCGGCCCATATACCTTCCCCTCCCTCAAATGGCAGACGCTGCAACTGACGCCCGAAAGTTTGAGCTTATTGTCAAAAGATGGGTTTTTAATCCCCTCACCTGCCCCTTGACCCTTGCCCCTTGACCCTGCCTTTACCTCTGATTGTTCTGTCAATGGTGCATGACAAAAGTAGCAGGAATTAGCAAACTCAGGGTCGCCTTTTGGATTCAACTGTCCCATTAAACCAGGACTCATGGCCTTGCTGTGCAAAGAATCCTTCCAGACATCATACTGCGCCTTATGGCAGCTTCCACAATTTTCAGGATAATGAGATTGTTGGGGAGAAATTGGCCTCTGCCAATAGCTATCAGCAGAGGCCAATCCTAATTGAGGAGTAAGGAAAATAAAAATAACCAGCGGCAATATCTCAAATGAGCTTATCATTTTCTATTTTCAGTATATCAAATTCTTTTATGCCATTCATTAATTATTTTTTCTCTCCCTCTGACCTTGCATCCTCTATTTTGGTGGTTTCTGAAATACTCCGTCTAAAGCCGCTGATTGCCTTGCCCAATCCATCCCCTATCTGGGGCAGCTTGTTTACGCCAAAGATTAAGAAGACAATCATGAAAATTATCAAAAGCTCGGTTATGCCCAGTCCAAACATAGAGATTCCTCCTTTTATTAACAATCTCATAATTGTAACGACATATTTGTAAAATCCCTCCTAACCTCCCTTTTCCAAAGGGAGGGACT
>CAKKST010000080.1 GCA_919903585.1 Nitrospiria bacterium
AGATCAAATATAAACTCCTCATCAAACAAAAAACCTATTGCCGGATTTAGTTCCTTTACTGCAAGCTGCTCAAGCACCTTTTTGCCAAACTCCTTTTCTTTGTTATCAAGCTGCAGATATGCCTTTGCAAGCTCGTCTGTTGCCTTCTTGATCTGTGATTCCATCTCCTGTCTTGCATCAAGCAATTTCTTTTCCAGCCTCTCCTTTTCAGTCCTATCCTTCCCCAATTCTTCTTCTGCAAGGTTAAGCTGGCTGTGAACCCTCTTAGTATCCTCCTCTAATTCAAGCCTCTTCCGCCTCCATTCAGACTCCTTCCGCATCTCCTTGGCCTCAATCTCCTTGTTTTCGCGGTATATCTCATTGTTGATTATAGAGATGGTGGATATTCGCGGGATATAGGAAATCAATCCGGCATCCCTGGTATTGGGTCTTATTCTGCTCCCGCTAAAAAACACCATCAGGCCAAATCTCTTGTTCTCATTTACAAGCGGCAAAAAATATGCCGACCTGACCTTTCTGCCGCCAAATATCCCTGCTATCTTCTTTAGATCCTTTCCCTTAAAACCCACAATATCAATAACCCCTTTATTAAGCCCCCCAAGGAGCGCGCTCTCTATTACACTCAGATCGCTTCTTTTTAACACACCATCAATTAATATTACCCGTTCATTAAAATTACCTCTCTTCTGATCAATCAAAAAGAGGCCGGCAGAATATCCGTTAACAAAAGACTCGCCAAGTTTTATTATTGTCTTTAGAACACCATTATAGTCAAGATCGGGATTAAAGGAAATATTTGTATTAAGAAGGGCTGCAAACCTCTGGCCGTATTTTATTTCCTTTATTGCCCTGAAGGATAGGAAAATAGTTAAGAAGAGTATAAAAAGGATAGACCCGTTAAAAATTATATCAGCAGCAATATGGCGCTGGTAAAGATATAATATCTGAAAAACAAGGCCGAGTATTATAAGGAAGAGAATATATAATGTCCCCTGCCTGCCTTTAGAAAAGAGTCTTCTCCCGCTTTTTTTTGAGAAACCTTTGGATAGGTCTAATGCAGGGCTTTCCGCCTCCCCTTTATCAGTTGCCTTTTCCTGAAGGTCTGTATCCTCCTTTTGCATCTCTTCTGCCTGAGAAGACATTATCTTACCTCATTGAAAAATGAAAATTTTATTTTGCATTGGATAAATAGTTTTTTGCTGCCTCTGCATCTCCCAACGTCCTTAATAATTTTCTCTTCTTTGCAGGGCCGATTCCTTTAATATCATCAAGGGCAGAAATAAACATCCTCTTATTCATCAATTTTCTATGATAGGTTATGGCAAAGCGGTGCGACTCGTCCCTGATCCGCTGTAAAAGAAGGGTTACAGGCGAAGAATGAAGTAATTCTATCGGCTCCTCCCTATCAGGAAGGAAGATACGCTCGCTTTCACCTTCGCCACACGGCTTTGCAATACCAATAACATTCAAATCAATCCCCAACTCCTCAAATACCTCCAGCGCAACATTAAGCTGGCCTCTTCCGCCGTCAATCATTACAAGATCAGGCTGTAGGGGCACGGCGCCCTGTGCCCTTGTCATTTTTGAATAATAACGATGCAAAACCTCCCTCATCATACCATAATCATCTGCCCCTTGCACAGATTTTATCTTAAACCTCCTGTAATCAGATTTCTTTGGCCCGTCCCCTTCCCAGACTATCATTGAGCCGACTGCATGGCTTCCGGAAATATTGGATATATCAAATGCCTCAATACATCTCGGTAGATCCTTTAAGCCGATCAGATTTTTTAATTCATTAAGTATAGACTCATACTTCTTCTTCTCTGCTATCTTCTCATTGAGCCTCATTATAGCATTATCCTCTGCAAGCTTAACAAGAGAGGCCTTATGCCCTTTTTTAGGGATCCTGATGTAAACCTTTTTTCCCCTTTTTTGAGAGAGCAATTCGTCAAGTAGGGGCACGGCGCGCCGTGCCCCTACCTGTGCCTCTAATTCCACAGGCGCTAATATCTCGTCTGGTATCTGTATCTCATCCCTGTAAAACTGCTCTATAAAGGAGGTAATAATTTCACCATTATCAGTATCCTTTAAATCATCCCAGAAAAAATCCTTTCTGCCTGTCATCATGCCATTTCTTATAAACAGGATTTGTATATTGGCATTCTCGCCTTCCCTTGCAATACCTATTACATCCTGATCTATCATCTC
>CAKKST010000081.1 GCA_919903585.1 Nitrospiria bacterium
CCTCTTTACCTGATTCAGCCCTTTTAACCTCATGGCCTTCATGCCTCAAGAATTCCTCCATACTCCAGCAAAGGTCTGGTTCGTCATCCACAATTAGTATCTTAAGTGAATCCCTGTTTGTTTTCATAATGCAGGCAACTTTATAGTGAAAGTGGTGTCCTCACCTTTTTTGCTTTCTACAAATATATCTCCATCAAAGCTCTTTATAATCCCAAAGGAGACGAAAAGGCCGAGCCCTGTATTTCTCCCGGATGTCTTCGTGGTAAAGAATGGGTCAAATATCCTTTGGATGTGCTCATCTGAAATACCCCGGCCATTGTCAATAAATTTTATAATCACATGCCTCTCATCCCTTTCTGCTTTTATTATCAGCCTCCCGCTGCTTTCCATGGCCTCGGCCGCATTTATCACCAGATTCATAAAGACCTGTTGGAGGCGATTTTTATTGGCCATGGTCATGAGCGGCTCAGGGGCATATTCCCATATAATTTTAATCCCGTCCAGTGAAATTTGATGGTTTATTAGGGATAGGGTTTCATCTATGGCAGATTGCACATCAACTTGTGATTTTTCGGCGCTTGAAACCTGGGAAAACCTGAGGAGGTTTTCTATAATTTCGGCAGCCCTCTTAACATTCTTGTGTATCCTCTTAGCGCACTCATGGATAAAATCATCGTTACTGCGCCTGAGCAACAATTGTGCGGCGCTGGAAACAATAGCCAGGGGATTTCTGAGCTCGTGTGCCATACCACCAGCCATAGTGCCAAGTGATGCCATTTTTGCCGACTGGATCATCTGTGCCTCCATCCGTCTTTGTTCAGTCAGGTCTCTCCCAACACCCATAATGCCTACAGGGTTTCCTTCTATATCATGTATCACCCCAAAAGACCACGAGATAAGGACTTCCTTCCCTTCCTTTGTCGGAAAGAACATCTCACAGGAAGAGACCTCTTTCAATTTGCCCTTGAGACTTGTGAATTCTTCTCTTATTCTGTCCCTATCTTTCTCGTAGCACAGATGAGCAAAATACCTGCCTTGAGCCTCTTCTAAAGAATAAAGAAGTGTTTTCCGCGCTGCCCTATTCCAGGTAATGATCCTTCCATCCTTATCACATGAAAACACCAGATCATTCGCACTTTCTACTATATTAGCGAGGTGACGTTCCACCTGCATTATCTCCTCACTAAGTAGTCTTTCTCTGGTTATATCAATAAACAATAAGATAGCGTTATAAATGTTATAGTTTTCGTCAAATAATTGGTTTATCTGATAGTGATAGGTGAATCTCCTAAATTTTATCTCTCCTTCTCTCATGGAATTCCCTTCCATAACCTCTAAAAGTTTTTCCCTCAGATTAGAACTACCTATAAAGGCAGGGGGAAAGATACTGTCTATCTTTTGGTTGATAACATCTTCCCGTCTTTTTTTAGTTTTCTGATAAAAGTTCTTGTTTGCAAAAAAAACATTCAGCCTCGGATCTATTAAAAGGACTGATATGGGGATAGCGTCTAAAAGAGCGCTATTGAATGTTTTCAAAAATTTGAATTCCTGTTCTTCCATGACAAACTCCATCGGGTATAAAATTGAAAATTTTAAATTTTTTGATTCAATCAGGCCATTGCTCTATTCATCGGTTTTCATGCCCAAACTTTCCATTTTGTAGTAAATCGTAGATCTCCTTATCCCTAAAATCTCAGCAGCCTTCTTTTTATTGCCATGCGCCTGTGCTAACGCCTTCCTTATTACCTCCCTTTCCAATTCATTCATGGCCTTTCTCACATCTATTCTGAACTGGTGGTCAACATCCTTCGCCAGGTCCAGATGGCTGCAGGATGCATTTAGTGTCCCTTCGCTCTCAAAATCAAAGGATAAGTCTTCCATGCGAATAGTAGAATCCTTGGCCATTAGTTCAGCCCTCTTGATTGCATTTTTAAGTTCCCTGACATTGCCTGGCCATGGATAAAGGAGGAGCTTTTTTTCTGCTTCAGGTGAAATCGTTTTTACTTCCTTTTTAATTTCCAGATTCGCCTTATTTAAAAAGTACTTTGCTAAAGGGAGGATATCCTCTACCCTGTATCGCAGGGGAGGGATATAGATGAAAAGCTGACTCAACCTGAAAAATAAATCTTGTCGGAACTTCCCATCCTTTACTGCGCCTTTCAAGGGGAGATTGGTGGCAGCAATTACCCTCACATCCACATCAATAGCCTTTTTGCCGCCCAATCTCTGTAATTGCCTGTTTTCAAGGATGCCCAAAAACTTCCTCTGTGCTGACTCTGATAGGTTGCCTATCTCGTTTAAGAAGATGGTTCCACCATTTGCCAATTCAAATATCCCCACCTTTGTCTTCTCTGCACCGGTAAAGGCGCCCTTTTCATATCCGAACATTTCACTTTCAATTAAGGACTCTGGGAGCGTGCCGCAGTCTACGGTTACGAATGGCTTATGAGACCTGCTGCTATTGGAGTGTAATAATTTTGCTGCCAAATCCTTTCCTGTCCCGCTTTCCCCCTGGATAAGGACCGTCATATCAGAAAGAGCCACTATCTTTATCTGCTCTATTATATTATGGATTTGAGGGCTGTTGCCTATCAAACCCTCACTATCCTGCGATCCTCTTAACCGCTCTCCTTTGGTTTTTCTGTTTAGGGAGATATCCCTTATATGAAGGGCCTTTTTTATGGAGGAGCGCAGTTCATTTATGTCAAAGGGCTTTATGATATAATCTATGGCTCCCATCTTCATGGCGCTTACAGCTGATGATACTTCCCCATAGGCAGTTAAAATTACTACAGGGATATTACTGTCTATCTCCTTTATTTTACTCAGGAGATCTATCCCATTAATATCTGGTAGTTTTAAGTCAAGGATGACCAGGTCAGGTGAGGCATCCTTTATTTGAATGAGTGCATTCTTGCCATCGTTTGCTACCATCAGGGTATAGCCCTCATCATTTAGGAGATTGGTAATCGTCCAGAACAAGTCCTTTTCGTCATCAACTATTAGGATCTTTTCCATCTCTTGGTTCCCCTTCTCAGATGCTTAATTTCTCATTAGATAAATCAAGGCTTCTAAATTGAGACCGCGCGAAAATTTTAAACATTGAGGGCGGGGTTAGAAAGCCCTGCCCTTTCTTACTGGGTTTGCTTATACACAGTGTCATAAATAACTGCGTATGTTGTCATGCTGAGCGAAGCGAAGCATCTCTTGATGTATGTAGAAAGACTCTTCGCTGCGCTCAGGGTGACATTTTGTGATGCGCAATTGTTTATGACGCCATGTATTGAGGATATTGAAGACAATAATTATGTTAAAGTTATCTGTGAGGCTTAGAAAGAGATAAAAATGCTCAAGGTTAGCCGGATGAGACTGATATAGTATCATCAATCCAACAAAAGATGTATAATATATTTGTGATTTCATGGATTGTTTCTTTATATTATTTACCGCTCAGTGGTTATGTAATTATATTTAAGACGACATCTATTTCTTACCTCCTCACCCTATTTAAAAACACCCCTATAATATTTCTATATTTAAATATTAACAGATATTACAATCTTGTCAAGAAAAAAAATCAATGAAGCGCCGGAGAATTCATTTTCGGCATTGATTTTACAAATATCTCCTCGGGTCAACGATTTCACCAGCTATGGCGCTTGCTGCCGCTGTTGCAGGGGATGAGAGGTAGATAAAACCCTCTGGATTCCCCATCCTGCCCTTGAAGTTTCTGTTCTGTGTGGACAGGCAAACCTCGCCGTCTCCGAGGATACCTGAATGAACGCCGACACACGGCCCGCATCCTGCTGATGTTACAATTGCCCCTGATTTTAGAAAGGTCTTTATATACCCTGCATCATCTGCCTGAATAAATACATCCCTTGATGCTGGTGTGATTATCAGCCTTGTCTTTGGATTTACCTTTTTGCCTTTTAGTATCTTTGCTGCTATCTTTAGGTCATCAAGCCTGCCGTTTGTGCATGTGCCGATAAAGACCTGATTTACCTTTATGC
>CAKKST010000082.1 GCA_919903585.1 Nitrospiria bacterium
GAGGCAACCCGTAATGTGTAATCCGTAATGCGTGATGAGTATTTATTTAACCCATTACGCTTCACCCATAACTCATTAATCGGGTTTTGATTGCTTCGCTAACGCTCGCAATGACATTAATAATATTTGGGGAGGAATTTATATTATGAATATCTATTATGACAAGGATGCAGATGTAAAATTATTGAAAGGAAAGAAGATCGCTGTTATCGGCTACGGCTCTCAGGGCTTTGCCCATTCCAATAATCTTAAAGACAGCGGGATGGATGTGATTGTTGGATTAAAGGAAGGGAGCAAGTCTGCTGAGAAGGCAAAGGCCGCAGGCCTTACTGTAATGACAACCGAAGATGCGGCAAAGGCTGCAGATATAATGATGATACTTGTGGCTGATGAGCTGCAGGGGGACATGTATAAGAACTGTATTGCACCGCATATAAAGAAGGGCGCCTATCTTGCCTTTGCACATGGCTTCAATATCCACTTTGGCCAAATCGTGCCGAGGGAGGATATAAATGTCTTTATGGCTGCGTCAAAGTCTCCGGGCCACCTTGTAAGGCATGAGTATACAAAGGGCGGCGGCGTGCCCATGCTTATTGCAGTGGAGCAGGATCCGTCAGGCAATACAAAAAAGATTGCCCTTGCATACGCATCAGCAATCGGCGGAGGCCGTGCAGGGATTATTGAGACTACATTTAAGGAGGAGACAGAGACTGACTTGTTCGGCGAACAGACTGTACTCTGCGGCGGCGTCTCTGCACTGATTTTAGCAGGGTATGAGACACTTGTTGAGGCAGGCTATGCACCCGAGATGGCATACTTTGAATGTTTACATGAATTAAAGCTCATTGTTGATCTTATATATGAAGGCGGTATCTCCAACATGCGGTATTCTGTGAGCAATACAGCCAAATATGGTGATATCACAAGGGGGCCGAGGATCATAACAGAAGAGACAAAAAAAGAGATGAAAAAAATACTTGAGGAGATACAGAGTGGTGGGTTTGCAAAGGAGTGGATGCTGGAGAATAGGGTAAACCGCCCTGTATTCAATGCCCTTATAAAAAGAGGGCAGGAGCACCCTATTGAAGATGTGGGCGCAAGGCTGAGGGCAATGATGCCATGGCTCAAGAAAGATAAGTTAGTAGATAAGAGCAAGAATTAGAGGGTATTGCGGTTTGAAGAATCATAATGAAAAGACACCCATTGCAGTAGAGGGTATACCATTTATACTCATAGGAGCCGGGGTAACTGTAACTTCCTATCTTCTTGGATGGACTATAGTTGCCATTCTCTTGGGTATACTTACCTTTTTTGTCATCTGGTTCTTCAGAAACCCTGAAAGGGAGATACCTGCTGGCGAGGGCGTGGTTGTTGCCCCTGCAGACGGCAGGATTATTGAGATTAAAGAGGTTGCTGAGGAGAGGATACTTAAAAATCAGAGCCTAAAGATTAGTATCTTCATGAATGTCTTTAATGTTCATGTAAACAGGATACCATATTCAGGGAAGATAGTAGATATCCTTTATAATAAAGGGAAATTCGTATCTGCAAATAAGGAAAAGGCATCTTTGGAAAATGAGCAGAATGCA
>CAKKST010000083.1 GCA_919903585.1 Nitrospiria bacterium
CCAGAGGCACACCAAGCCGGACAGATGTTATATTTTCAGATTCAGATATTGACTATCCGTATATTGAAAAAGCAGATATACTAATTGTAATGGCACAAAAGGCATACGAGCTTTATCACAGGGATTTAAAAGAGTCTGGTAAACTATTCTATGATTCAGAGAAAATTAAGATTGAGATGCCGGATAATAATTCCTTTGCCATCCCTGCATCAGGGCTTGCTACAAAGGGGTTGAATAATCCCTTGCTGGCGGGTATAATCATGCTATCCGCTGTTATTAAAGGAACAGGGATTGTTTCAGTAGACTCACTTAAAAGGGCAATTAAAGAAAGTGTGCCTGAGGAATATGTTTCTATTAATATGAAGGCAGTGGAGATAGGGATGATATAACCCCCTACATCCCCCTTTAATAAAGGGGGACAGAGGGGGTTGCTGAGAAAGGTGAGGACTATGCCCAAAAAAGAAATCAAAAAACTACCCGGCCCAAAGGCAAAGGCGATTATTGAGAAGGATAAAAGATATGTTTCGCCTTCATATACAAGGGGCTATCCGCTTGTAGCAGTAGATGGAAAGGGTGCGATAATTACAGACCCCGATGGCAATAAGTTTCTTGATTTTACATCAGGGATTGCTGTCTGCTCCACAGGCCACTGCCATCCAAAGATAGTAAAGGCAATAACAGAACAGGCAAAAAAACTGATACACATGTCAGGCACAGACTTTTACTATCCTGTTCAGGCAGAGCTTGCAGAGAGGCTTGTAAAGCTGTCCACGGGGAATAAGCCGAGAAAGGTCTTTTTTGGCAATTCAGGCGCAGAGGCAATAGAGGCTGCATTTAAGCTCGCAAGATTTCATTCAAAGAGGCAGATGGTGATTGCCTTCTATGGCGCATTTCACGGCAGGACAATGGGGGCTTTATCTCTAACTGCAAGCAAATCTGTGCAGAGAAAATATTATTCTCCCCTCGTGCCCGGTGTCATCCATGTTCCTTATGCCTATTGCTACAGGTGCCCATACAACCTTGTATATGGTGAATGTGATATAGAGTGTGTAAGCTGGATTGAGGAGGTTATTTTTAGAAGGAGTATTCCAGCAGAGGAGGTGGCTGCCATATTTGTTGAGCCGATTCAGGGTGAGGGCGGATATATCGTCCCGCCGCCTGAGTTTCACATGCGGCTTTACAATATTGCCCAGAGCTACGGCATCCTTTATATAGCAGATGAGGTGCAGACAGGAATCGGCAGGACAGGCAAGATCTTTGCAATGGAGCATTTTGATGTTGTGCCTGATATTATTGCCCTTGCAAAGGGGATTGCATCAGGTATGCCCATCTCTGCCATGCTTGCATATTCTGAGATAATGGACTGGGTTCCGGGTTCCCATGCAAGCACATTCGGCGGAAATCCTGTTGCCTGTGCAGCAGCGCTGGCAACCCTTGATCTTGTGGAAAAGGAATTAATGGCCAATGCAAGGCTTATCGGTGATTATATTATCCTTGAATTGAAAAAGATGCAGAAGATATACGAGATTATCGGTGATGTAAGGGGAAAGGGTCTGATGATTGGCATTGAGCTTGTTAAGGACAGGGAGAAGAAGACTATGGCAATAAGAGAGAGGGATATACTTATTAACAAGGCCTTTGAAAAGGGGCTGCTATTGCTCGGCTGCGGGTCAAACTCCATCCGCCTTGCACCGCCATTGATAATAACAAAGGCTGATGCAAGCAGGGCGCTGGCGATAATTGAAGAGGTTTTGGAAGAGATAGATATTTAATAGTTATTAAGGGTCTTTAAATAGAATTGACATTGATTGTAAAATCTCCCCTTACCCCTCTTTTCCAAAGAGGGGGAAGTCCCTCCCTTTGGCAAAGGGAGGTTAGGAGGGATTTTTAGAAATAGTGTCGTTATAATTTTGAAACCATTAATATAAGGAGGGGGTTATGGAGATTAAGACAGTAAAAATAGACATACCTGATGGCTGTAATATAATCCTCGGCCAGACACATTTTATTAAAACAGCAGAGGATTTATACGAGATAATTGCAACCACTGTCCCGCAGGCGAAATTTGGGATTGGCTTTACAGAGGCCTCCGGGCCATGCCTTATAAGGACTGAGGGAAATGATAATGAGCTAATAAATACTTGTGTCAAAAACCTTCAGGCAATAGGCTCTGGCCATGTGTTCTGCATACTGCTGAAAGATGCATTTCCAATAAATATACTGAATCCGATAAAGAACTGCCCTGAGGTTTGCAGAATATATTGCGCCACAGCAAATCCACTTGAGGTAATTGTTGCAATGACAGAACAGGGCAATGGTATTATTGGTGTTGTTGACGGCTTTTCACCAAAGGGCGTAGAAGGCCCGGAAGACAAGAAACACAGAAAGGAATTTTTGAGGAAGATAGGGTATAAGCTGTAATAGGCTGTTGAAAAAGTCATCAACAGCCTTGATTACACAGATTAGAAAAAATGATTACACAGATATTTCAAGGAGTTTTAATCTGTGTAATCTGATCTTTTATCTGTGTAATCAGAGATTGTTGGGTTTTTCAACAAGCTCGTAATACATGACCTTTGATTTTATGCTATGTTTTTAGGATAATTTATGCAAATGAGAAAACTAATCTATTTAGACAATAATGCAACAACACAGGTGCATCCAGAAGTGGCGGAGATTATGGACTACTGCCTTACAGAGTGCTTTGGCAATCCCTCTACAATATACTCCTTTGGCAAAAAGGCAAAAAGATTAATGGATGAGTCCAGAGAGAAGATTGCAAAAATGATAAATGCTGCGAGTGATGAAATTGTATTTACCAGCGGCGGCACAGAGGCAGATAATCTTGCCATCTTTGGCATTGCAAAGGCAAACAGGGATAAAGGCAAACATATCATTACAAGCAAGATAGAACACCATGCTATTATCAATTCCTGCAAGGCGCTTGAAAAAGATGGCTCTGAGATTACATACCTTGATGTGGACAAATACGGAATTGTCAATCTTGAACAGCTTGAAAGGTCTATAAAAAGGGAAACGATTTTAATCTCTATCATGCACGCAAATAATGAGATAGGGACAATAGAGCCGATTGCAGAGATCGGAAGGATTGCAAGAAAACACAAGATATATTTTCACTCTGATACTGTTCAGGCAGTGGGAAAGATCAGGGTTGATTTAAAAGAGATGAACCTTGATATGGCCTCTATCTCATCGCACAAGATACATGGGCCAAAGGGTGTCGGCGCCTTATATGTTAAAAAGGGGACAAGGATAAAGCCGATACTATACGGAGGCGAGCAGGAACATCGTCTAAGGGCAGGCACAGAGAATGTCCCGGGCATTGCAGGATTTGGCAGGGCAATAGAGCTTGCAGTTGGAGAGATGGAAAAGGAGGCAGCAAAACTTAGCCAGTTAAGGGATAAACTTCAGAAAGGCTTATCTGAGAGGGTAAAATATATTATATTTAATGGCCATCCAACAGAGAGGTTGCCTAATACCATAAATTGTGCAATCCAGTTTATTGAAGGCGAATCGCTTATATTAAAACTTGATGACCTTGGCATCTGCGCATCAACTGGCTCTGCATGTTCATCTGCATCCTTAGAGCCTTCTCATGTGTTGTTAGCAATAGGCCTTGCACATGAGGCTGCCCACGGCTCATTAAGGCTGTCCCTCGGCAGGGATACAACAGATGAGGATATTGATTATGTCCTTGATGTCCTGCCAAAGGCAGTGGAGGAACTCAGGGCATTTTCACCGCCATATAAGGAGTTTTTGAGGAAAAGGGGTCTTATAACAAAAGCTTGAAAGTTCAGTACAAGTAAGCAGCAAAATCTCTTTTGCCAAAAAAACTCAGCCATGCCATTTAGAAATCTCTTCAAAAAAGATGCTTATCCTACTTATTTCAAATTTGATTTTTTATCTTTTATGTGGTAAATTAATATAAAAAAAGGAAAATGTAACGGAGGTAGATATGAAGGAGGTTATTTTATTAAAGGACAGTGAAAGGTATGAAGGGAAATATGTTGCTAAAAAGTCCTTTATATCTGAAGATGTCATAACTTCAGGAGACGATCCTGTAAAAGTTTATGAAGAGGCAAGGAATAAAGGGATTGAGGAGCCAGTAATTTTTTATGTTCCAAGGAAAGAAGTAGTGCATATTTACTAAAAGGTGAGAGAGATAACAATTGCCTATTAGAGAATGTCCATTTACATTATGTAATGGCCGTGTTTATCGTCCTATTTTACCTGTTAAGATTGTTAATCCACACTCCGGAAGGGGATATAAAACATTTGGTCTTATAGATACAGGCGCAGATGATTGTGCTATTCCAGCAGTATATGCACCATTGGTAGGGCATGATCTTCAGTCAGGGCAATCAAAGATAATTTCTACTGGCAATGGTGAAACAATAGCGTATGCACACACAATAAGATTTGAAATCTTTCATCCCGAAACTGAAGAACTTCTTTATGTAATAGATGACACCCCAATAGACTTCTTGCCAAATCTACATGTTGTATTATTAGGTGTAAATAGTTTTCTGAGCCGTTTTATACTTGAGATAAATTATTCAAGTAAAAAGTTTTCTATAAGGTATCCTTAAACTCACGCTTTTGCTGCCGTCGGCAGCAAAAATATTTTTCATGATTTTTTTTGACATTTTGCCTTCCTCGCACCGCACCGACTGGCTCTTTTTGCCTTGACGCCCTTTTTACCTGTGTATATAATCAAGACAATGCAAAAGGGGGCGGCATTTATTAATTAATACAAACGCAATAAGTATCGTTACAAGATTGTGTAATGTTGATTTTTAAAATCCCCCTTAATCCCCCTTTTTCAAAGGGGGAAATTCCATTATCCCCCTCTTTGGAAAAGAGGGGTTAGGGGAGATTTATTTAACATAAATTGATGCGTTTGTATTAGTATGGGCGTATGGCCATACCCTTTCCACTTGTGCGAGAGACCTTAACATATCCCCTCCCTTGATGGGAGGGGACTAAGGGGAGGGTGAGGGTTCTTGCATTTTTTTGCTTGCACTAAAGATTGAGGCATAATATTATATGCGCAATGCAAACATGCCATTGCATTTATTCAGGAAGCGCCTTTTTTGTTTTATGCCTATTTATTGCAAAATACCTCATTTGAGGTATGGACAAGGGGAGTAGAGTATGCTATGAAGGGGCATTATGCTTATTCAGGGCAGCCGTTCAACGAGAGAAAGAAAAAACAAATCTGTCCCGTTTATTTTAAATCCCCTCTTGCCATCTTTTAAAAATTCCCTACCTCCCCCTTTACTAAAGGGGGATACAGGGGGATTAAAAGGGGGCTGGTTTCATCAATGATGTAGTTAGAGGTATAAAGTATGGCTTTTTGTTCAACAACTTTCTGGTATACAGTGGCAGATAGTTCGTGGAAGATGTCTGATTTATCGGAAATGGCAAGGAATGCCCCTGTATCAATAAAAACCTTCATTTGGTCTTCTTCCAGCCATAGAGGTATTTATCATGTTCTTGGGAAAGATTTTTAATACCACTTTTAAAAATACCCACCAAGGCCATAGCCTGTTTTTTGGGTCTTGCCCTTGGCGGCATTTTTATTATAGTAATGGTCAGCTCTTCATGCTCTTTTATATGAAGTTTTTCCAGAGGTTTTATTACGCCATCTTCATAAATGGCCTTGATTATTTCCTTCACGACGTCCTCCTTCCGAATATATCTCCAATTTCTTCCCTCGTCTTACGAAGGGTGTCAATTACTTCTTCTTTCAACGCAGAGAGGAGATATTTTCTTTTAGACACAAGCTCACGCAATTTTGCAAGATGCTTCTTCGCCTTTTTAATATTTTGCTTTGGCATAAGTGCAACATCTCATTATAGAAACAGTATATCACAGCGCCTTAAAGGAGGTCAAACAATTTTGAGCCTTAATTCGGTTTTCCCCTCTCCCCTTGTGGGAAAATAGCGGGACGCTTCCCATATTTTCAAAGATAGTTCATTATGATAAGATAAAAAAGTTTAACTCGGTGAATATAAGAGAGGGATACAAGCCGATAGACATATATTCACCTATGGAGGTTGCAAATGAATAAATTTAAGGTTATAGAATGGATCAGAAAAATAAGGGATAAAAATTATGAAGAAACAAAACACATGAGTA
>CAKKST010000084.1 GCA_919903585.1 Nitrospiria bacterium
TTGAGGCGGCAAGAGAAGCAAAGATTAAAAGATATATCCAGATATCTACAGATGAGGTCTATGGCTCTCTCGGAAAAACAGGATATTTTACAGAGAAGACACCCTTAGCGCCAAACAGTCCATACTCTGCAAGCAAGGCAGCAGCAGACATGCTTGTGCGCGCCTATTGCCACACGCATAATTTTCCGGGTATAATTACCCGCTGTTCAAATAACTACGGCCCATATCAATTCCCTGAAAAATTTATTCCTTTGATGATAACCAATGCCTTAGAAGGCAGGCCTTTGCCTGTCTATGGTGATGGCTTAAATGTAAGGGATTGGATATATGTGGATGACCACTGCTCTGCCATTGATATAATTCTTCATAAAGGCAGGGATGGAGAGGTTTATAACATTGGCGGGAATTCTGAGATGAAAAATATTAATGTGGCAAGGCTGATTCTTAAGATATTGTCAAGAACACTATCCCGTCCATTTTCAGGCAGCCTTATAAAATTTGTTCCAGACAGAAAAGGCCATGACTTAAGATACGCCATTGATTCAACAAAAATCAAAAAAGAGCTCGGATGGAGGCCAAGATATAATTTTGACAAAGGCCTTGATACTACTATTGACTGGTATATCCAAAGAGGCGAATGGCTAAAGGCTAAAGGCAAAGGGCAAAGGGCTAAAGGTTAAAGGCGAATGACTAAAAGCAAAAACGCAATAACGCAAAAACAAAATCGCAAAAGAAAGAAGAAGGTTCTTATAACAGGCTCAAATGGGATGCTGGGCTCTTCCCTCCTTGAGCGGCTTAAAAAGAAATACAGCATAAAAGGTATTACAATAGAGGATGCAGACATAACTGATTTTGATGCAGTTGTTAAGGTAATCAGAAAAATAAGGCCTGATATTGTTATTCATACTGCTGGATATACAAAGGTTGATGACTGTGAAAGTAATATCAATCTTGCATACAGGGTGAATGGCATTGGCACAAGAAATGTTGCTGTTGCATGTCAGAGGATTGATGCCTCAATGGTATATATCAGCACAGACTATGTTTTTGACGGGACAAAGGATTCACCGTATATTGAATTTGATGCTGTAAGCCCTTTGAGTGTTTACGGTAAAACCAAACTCGCTGGAGAAGAATTTGTCCGACAGATATTAAACAGGTTTTATATTATAAGAACTTCATGGCTCTACGGCGCTGGTGGGGTTAATTTTGTTGATACCATCATTAATAAGGTCAATACAGTAGGGGCAGAGGGCAATGTGCCCTTAAAGGTTGTTGATGACCAGACAGGCTCACCAACCTATACAAAGGATTTAGCAGATAAGATTGGCGAGATTATTGATAGAGAAAGATATGGAATCTATCATGTTACAAACAGCGGCTCCTGTTCATGGTTTGAATTTGCAAAAAAGATTATTGATATAAGTCATATAGGACCTATAAGACTTATATCAATAAAGAGCAGCGAATTAAACAGACCAGCCAAAAGACCTGCAAACTCAGTCTTGCAAAACTTCATGCTTGAGCTTGAAGGCATTCCCTTGCTTAGGCGCTGGGAAGAGGCAGTGGGGGAGTATGTAAGGAAAACCACATCTGTTAACATGTAATACTACCTGAGAATAGTATCATCAAAAGAGTATTGACAAAAGTGTATTTTATTGATATTATAATTTTGAAGGAGTTTCAGACTATGACGACTTATACTAAAAAAGCACAGGTTCTTCTTACAGAGGAAGAATATAAGGCTCTTGAAGAATTTGCAGTCAAGACCAAAAAGAAATTAGGCACCCTCATAAGGGAAGCAGTGGAAAAGGTCTATGTAGAGGAGAAGAAACATGCAAGGATGAAGGATTCAATAGACCGTCTTCTCTCAATGC
>CAKKST010000085.1 GCA_919903585.1 Nitrospiria bacterium
GCATTTAATGCCAGAAGATTCGTCTGCTCGGTAATCTCATTTATAACTGTCACTACCTTGCCTATCATCGTTGATTTTTCACCAAGGTCATTTATAATATTTGAAAAGGTCACAACATTTTCCTTTATCTTATTCATGCCTTCTATTGTCTTTTCAACCGATTTTATTCCAAGGTTGGAGGCCTCACTGCTGGCTGTCTTTGAGAGTTCTGTTGCCTCTTTTGCGTTCATCTCAACACTCTTCACAGTAGCGCTAATCTCGTTCAGGGATGCGGCTGTCTCCTCCCCCTCTGAGGAAAGGAGCTCTACATTTTCAGCAATACTCTTGATAGTGGCAGACATCTCCTCAATGGCAGATGAGCTCGTATTTACTGAATCCGACAGGACATTCACACTGCTTGAGACCTCATTAATTGATGCTGTCATCTCCAGTATTGATGCGGATGTGTCATTAGAGAGTTGATAGAGCGTATCTGCTAATTCATTTGTCCCTTTTAGAGAGATATTGATTTCTGAGATGGATGAGGATGTTATCTCTATTGCCTTTAACTGCTCATTTGAGCCATCTGAAAGCCTCTTTGATATATTAGAGAGGCTGCCTGAAGTAACTGCCACATTTTTTGATGAGGAATTTATCTTGGTAATTATTCCTTTTAGCGCATCAACCATCTTATTCAATGCATTGCCGAGGACACCTAATTCATCAGTGGTATTAACCTCAAGCCTCTGGGTCATATCGCCAGCGGCTATGGCAGTAGAAAAGGAGACATCCTTGTTAAGCGGCGCAACAACCCTGTTTGTTACATAGAATGTAATGGCTATAATTGCAAAAACAATTCCTATAAGGCTTACTATAACTATTGCCAGAATCTGCTTATTTATTTTTTCATTAAGCAGCTGCTTTGTCAGGCCGATCCTTATAACACCCAGCGCCTCATTCTGATAAATTATCGGCTGTTCTATCTCAATAATATCCTTCATCAGACTAATCTCTTTTATGAGGCCTTTCATATCATTATCCTTGCTTTTAAGTCCTGAAATCACCTTTTTTTCCCTGTCCAGATAGGCAGAGATAAAGGCGCCTTCCTTATTCAGGATAACTGAGTAGATTACCTCCTTATCCTTTGTCAGCTCCTTTACATAGCTGTCAAGCATTGATATGTCATATGTCAGGATTGAGGCAGGGACTACCTTTGACATAAATCTTGCGAGGCTACCGCCTTTATTGGCAAGCTCGTCTGTAAAGCCTTTTTTCTCTGAGAGTATGACCCTTGTGGCAACCGCCGCCATCATTAAAATAATTATACAGGTAGTTATAAATATTATCTTTATGCCTATTTTATTAAATCTCAGGATATTCATCTAAAAACACTTATCCCCTTTCCCTTCACTCCGCCCCTACCCCTCTGACTCCCATTTTAATACCCTGTCTATATCCAGAAGTATCAAAAGCCGGTCATTAAATCTTCCGACACCTTTTAGATACTCTGCGTCAACGCCCTTTATCACCGGCGGGGTCGGCTCTATTGAGCCCTTGCTTAATTTTATTACGCCTGTTACAGCATCAACAATTATCCCAATCAACTCATTATCAAAATTGACTACCAATATCCTCTTGGCATTATCAAAAACCACGCCTGATTCTTCTGAGGGGGCAGCAAATTTGAGCCTCTTCTTCAAATTATATACAGGTACAATAACCCCTCTCAGGGAGATTATCCCTTCAACAAAATCAGGCGTTCGCGGCACATTTGTTATCTCTACAGGTTTAATAATTTCTTTGATCCTGTTTATCTCCACGCCGTACTCTTCATTCAAAAGCCTGAAGGCAAGGAGCTCTGTCTTTTCTTCCTCAACAACAGTCATCTCGCCTGATAAATCATCAGCAACCTCCGGCAGCATCTCTGATTCGGCTTCCAATGATGATTGTTCCACTTTAACTGCCTCTTTTACCTGCTTCTCTCTTTCTGTGACTTCAACCGTGCCCTGCTCGTCTTTTTTCTTTTTTCCTTTTTTTGATGAGGAATTTACCATCTTTTTTAACCTTTATAATAACTATTTTTTTAATGTCTCATTATATATGCAATAGCTGTTTCTCTTTGCCTTTGCATTGTAAAGCGCAAGGTCTGCCAGTTTTATTATATCTTCATAATTCGCAACCTTATGTTCAGGATATGTTACAATCCCTATACTTACAGTCAGTTTTATCCCTTCCTTTATCTCTTCTACATTCTTTGCAAAACGATAATCATCTACTGTCCTGATTATCCTCTCTGCAACAACCTTTGAGCCATCCCCGTTCTTCTGGGGGAGGATAATGCCAAACTCATCCCCTCCGTATCGTGCTACTGTATCGTGTTCACGCACAGAACCCACAAGGATCATGGCCACCTCTTTTAATACAAGATCGCCGATAAGATGACCGTAGTTATCATTGACCTCTTTAAAGTTGTCAAGATCAATAAGCATAGATGTTACCTTCAGGTTATATCTTTCAGAGCGCTTAAATTCCTTTCTAAGGGTATCATAGAAATATCTCCTGTTAAAAAGCTGCGTAAGGTGATCAATAACGCTCAGTTTTTCCAGTTCAAGGTTTTTAGTCTTCAGATCGTCCTGCAGCGCCTTTATCCTTAAAAAAACCTTAACCTTTGCAATAAGTTCATCCGCATTAAAGGGCTTGATGATATAATCGTCTGCGCCTATATCAAGCCCCCTTATCTTGTCAATCATCTCTCCTCTTATGGTCAGCATTATTACCGGGATATCCCTTAACTCCCTGTCTTTTTTAACAAGCGCCAGAAATTTAAAGCCGTCCATCCTCGGCATAATAACATCAGAGATTATTATATCCACCTTATCCCTTGATAATATCCTGAATGCCTCAACACCATCCTCTGCCTCAAGATATACATTAAAGAGCTTTGCGCCCTTTAATATCTCAATAAGATTCTTTCTTGTCTGTTCTGAGTCGTCTATTACCAGCACCCTTTTTTCCATATTTGCTCCTAAAATGCCTTTCTGCGGGGTTAGAAAACCCCGCCTATCGATAGGTGGGACATTCCTGTCCCGCAACTTTCTCTGTTTATGCAAGGCTTGTTATTCTCTCTTCTTTACCCTTATATCCTTCTATCGCCTCTTCTATAAGCACACCAACATCAAGAACGAGGATGGTCTTTCTGCTGCCGAGTTCTGTAGCCCCTGCAATGCCCCGTATACTTGACAACGCCTTTCCTATAGATTTTATAACAATCTCCTGCTGCCCAAGCAGGGAATCAACTACAAAGCCTATCCTCCTGCTGCCTGAGCCGACAACAACTACATACACCTTCTCATTACTGCCCCTTCTGCTTTTCATTTCAAAGGCCTCATCAAGCCTTAATATGGGGAGAGTCCTTTCCCTGAGTTTGATTACCTCTCTCCTATCTACTGTCTGTATGTCCCTGCTGGTTATCCTCATACTCTCAGATACAGAATTAATCGGCAACGCATATATCTCGCTGCCAACCTGAACAATCAGCGCCTTTAAGATCATCAGTGTAATTGGCAGGGTAAGCATAAATTTTGTCCCTTTCTTCACCTCTGTCTCAATATCAATTATACCGTTTAGCTTTACAAGATTCTTTCTCACCACATCAAGGCCTACGCCTCTGCCGGAGATCTCTGTAACTGTCTTGCTTGTGGAAAAGCCAGGCGTAAACAAAAGGTCTATTGCCTCTTTTTCTGTAAAGGGGGTATTAGCGCCAATCAACCCCTTTTCCACACCTTTTTCCCTCACCTTCTTAAAATCTATCCCACCGCCGTCATCCTCTACCTCAATAACAACATGGTTCCCTTTTTGCGTGGCAGAAAGCTTGATTGTGCCTATCTCCTTTTTGCCTGCCTTAATCCGCTCTTCCTGAGACTCAATGCCATGATCAATGGCATTTCTGATTATATGCATAAGAGGGTCTGCAATCTCTTCCACCATCAGCCTGTCCAGCTCAGTATCCTCGCCGAATATCCTTATATCAATAATCTTCCCTGATTCCCTTGAGAGTTTTCTTATCATCCTCGTCAGCCTGTCAAATAGACTGCTTATGGGAACCATCCTGACCTCAGTAAGGCCCTCCTGAAGCTCATTAAGTTTTTTATCCAACGTCCTCGCGGCCTTTTCAAGCTCAATCGCAGTATCTGTAAGACCCTGCATATTCCTTAAATCCTTGCTTATATGGGAGATGATTGCCTTATTAAGGAGCAGCTCACCCACAATGTTAAGGAGCTTGTCAAGGCGGTTTATATTCACCCTTACTGTCATGCTCAGGCTCTTGACGCTTGACGGGACATCCTCTGTCTGTGCCTCTGCCTCCTCACGCTCCTCACCCTTTATCTTTTTCTCCTTCTTTCTCTCATACCTCATCTCCTTTACCTTTACCCTGTTGCTTGAAAGAAGTGATGATGCGTAGCTGTAATCCTCTTTTGTGCCGATAATGAGGCGGAACTCTATCCCAACATCAGGTGATGCCCCGGAGGTTGGCAGTGTAGTTATCACCTCGCCAAAGGTGGATATGGTTGAATTTATGTCACTGAGGTCCTTATCAAAGGTCTCAAGATTAAAACCAGCAGTCACCTCATAGATATTAGCGCCCAGCCTTATATTTTCTTCAAGACGGTGGGTCTCATATTCGGTGAGTACCTTTAGAATATTAGGGTCAAGATCAAGCTCCTCTAATCTGTGCCTTGCATCATCCTCATGCCCCTTTTTAAGGATATTCTCAAGATTAGAAAGGAGCTTCGCAATATCCAGATTATCATTGCCTTCCTTGCTTACCCTTTCAAGCAGGTTTCTAAGGTTGTCTACACTCTCAAAGAGAAGTTTTATTACAGCCCCGGATAGCGGGAGCTTTCCCATCCTTATAGCGTCAAGGAGGTTCTCAAGGGTGTGGCTGAACTCTGTAATATTATTAAAACCCATCATCCCGGCAATACCCTTCAGTGTATGCACACCCCTGAATATTGCATTAACCACATCCGGCTGAGGCGGCTTCCCCTGAGACTTTTCAAGGGTGATGAGATTTTTGCTGATCAGCTCAATAATTTCTTCTGCCTCAGCTATAAATTCTAAATGGGATTCCTCTTTCTTCTTCTCTTCCATTATCCTATGATTCTCCTTACCACCTTCTGCAAGTCCTCAGGCTTAAATGGTTTGGTAACATAGTCTGCAGCGCCGAGGGCAAGACCCTTCTTCCTGTCTTCCTCGCTTCTCTCTGTTGTAACAATTATCAGCGGGATATTCTTGTAGTTTGGATGGTTCTTGACAAAATTAACGATCTCAAGTCCATTTATATCAGGCATGTTTATATCGGTTATTATCAGGTCAAAGTTTCGTGTGGGCAGCGCCTTTAATGCCTCAAAACCACTCGCTGCCTCGGTAATTACAAGATCACCCATCTCCTCTATAATTGCTGCAATCATTGACCTCATGGTTGAGGAGTCTTCAATTATTAGGATATTTTTGCTCATAATTAACTCCTAATGTTCTATGACGGCCTTATCTCCTTTAGTTTCTTTTCAAGTATCGCCTTTTCCAGCGCCACGCCAGCAACCCTCACAAAGGCCTCAAGGCCTTCTGTATTTTCAATCTTGTTTTTATTAGGAAGATTATCCCCATATAAAACTGCAATTACCCTATCTCCGCAGATCAGAGGTGATATAAAGACCTCCTCAGGCATATCACCGCCAAGCTCTTTTATTAAATAATCATTCCATTTTCCGGAGATTATATTACCTTTATAGGAATTCCTTTTTTCTATTACATCTTTAATTAGTGACATCTCTGTAAGTGGTATAGTTATACCCCTTACCTTCTCATCAGCAGAGCCATTTGTAAGATTCAGGCCAAACTGGCCAAGCCCGCGAACGGTATCTTTCGCTACAATAAAGACCACAGCCCTGTTCATTATCTCGCTTGCAAACCTGAGAACCATTAATGTAACATCAGATGCCCCTGATGAACCCGAGATCTCCTCAATCATTGCAGTTAAAAGGGTAAGGTCCTTTCTTGACGACCCGCCTGTGGTGGGTGTCAAGACTTCTTCTTTAGTATCCTGTGTCTCCTTAAATTCCGATTTTTCGCTATCTATTATTTCCTCCGATTCAGTTATGTCATCCTTTTTTACCTCGTCCCTTATCCTTGCAGATTCAAGGAGAAGGAACTGGGTGCTCAATCCGCTCTTGAGGAATATCCCTTCCAGATGCTTGGTCTTCATCACGAGCCTTGAATAGTCCTCAAGCTCAAAGCTGAATGAACCGGATATCCATACTAACAGGTCGCTTACAACCTCCTTAATCTGCGTCTTGATAACATCTTCTAACTGCTCCTCTGTTATTGCCTTTAACTCTACAAGGATATGGCCTAATAGTTTTTTTGATGCGGAACTTTTCTGTATCCTAATGGCATTCTCTAAAACATCGCTGGAAAGGTGGATATTCTCTATCAAATACCTGCCAAGTTTTTTTTTATTGTAGGAGGAGGCATAAACCACCTGACCGTTTTCAAAAACTATTAAGCCTTCCCCTTCTTTCCTCCTGATAGTAAGAAGACCTGTCCTTCTACTCAGATTTAATATCTGAAAGATATCTGGAAGACTTAAGTCTTCAAGTCTACCCTCTAAGCTCATTTATTCTTCCCTATTTCTCAATTTTAAAGGTGTAGTCCTCTATAACTGTATTTGCCAGAAGCCTCTCGCACATCTTTTTTACCTCAGCCTCTGCCTTCTTCTTTGCCCCGTTCTTAATATTGACCTCAAAATACTTGCCTGCCCGAACATCATCAATATTCTTGAATCCGAGCGAGCCCAATGCCTTCTGTATTGTTTTCCCCTGCGGGTCCAATACACCCTTCTTTAATGTCACAAATATCTTTGCCTTCATTGATTTCCCCCAAAGATCCTTTTAAACACATAATCTATATTTCTTAAATGATGTTTCAGATCAAAACATTCATCTATATTTTTATCATTAAGATGCTTTTTGATCTCAGTATCATTCTTAATAAGGTCTCTAAAATTCCCTTCTCCCCTCCATGCAGCCATTGCGTTCCTCTGAACTAATTTGTAGGCCTCATCCCTTTGAATGCCCTTATTTACAAGCTCAAGGAGTATGCGCTCTGAGAATACAAGGCCGCCTGTCTTGTTTAAATTTTTAAGCATTGTCTCAGGATAGACCCTGAGATTTTCAATTAATGAGGTTATCTTGACGAGCATATAGTTAATAAGGATTGTACTGTCAGGTATGATTATCCTTTCAACAGAGGAGTGGCTGATATCCCTTTCGTGCCATAGCGGTATGTTTTCAAGCGCTGCAATGGCATTTGCCCTGACAATCCTCGCAAGGCCTGAAAGGTTTTCGCAGGTGATGGGGTTTCTTTTATGCGGCATTGCAGATGAGCCCTTCTGCCCCTCGGAAAAGGCCTCCTCTGCCTCAAGCACCTCAGTCCTCTGCAAATGACGAATCTCAACTGCAAATTTATCTATTGAGCTTGCAATCAGGGCAAGCGTGAGAAGATATTCTGCGTGCCTGTCCCGCTGTATAATCTGTGATGTTGCAGGGTCAGGCCTGAGGCCGCTCTTTTTACAGACATATTCCTCTACAAAAGGATCAATATTTGCAAAGGTGCCAACAGCGCCGGATATTTTTCCATGGTTGATAACATCCCTTGCCCTCTTCATTCTCTCGTAGTTTCTCTTTGTCTCCTCATACCATAATGCAAGTTTAAAACCAAATGTAATCGGCTCCGCGTGGATGCCGTGCGTCCTTCCAATCATTACAGTCTCTTTATAGTCGTATGCCCTCTTTTTCAGGGCAGCGAGGAGCTTCTCTATATCACTCAGGATGATATCTGCCGCCTCTCTCATGAGAATTGCAAGGGATGTATCAAGGACATCAGAAGAAGTCATGCCGAGGTGGAGAAAACGGGAATCTGCTCCTACCTCCTCAGAGACAGAAGTCAAAAAGGAGATCACATCGTGCCTCGTTGTCTTTTCTATCTCATCTATCCTCGCTATATTGAACCTTGCCTTTTTTTTAATATTTGCAATGGCCTCCTTTGGAACCCTGCCGAGTTCAGACAAGGCCTCTGCAGCAAGTATCTCAATAGAGAGCCATTTATTAAACTTATTCTCAGGCTCCCATATCTTTTTCATCTCAGGCAGGGTGTATCTGTCAATCATATAGCTAACCTTTCCTCATGAATCAAGAATCCCTTTCAATTTAATTCCGATCTCTTTCTCTGTATTTTTATCTACAAAAAAACTAATCTCCATATCCTGAGCCTTTTTTAGCTCTGAAGTCATAGTTCCTAATGCCGCAGGATAATCAAGCGCCTTATAACCAGCGCCAAAGATCTCTACAGCAAACCGCCTCACATCAAGGGCGATTACTTTCTGGAGAAGGATTTTTGTCATATCCCTTAAACAAGTAGAATCAAAATCACCCTTTTTCCCCATACCCAAGATAAGCGCCTTTCCTGCCTTTAACCTGTTATTTGGAACAAGGAGGAGGGAATCGCCGGCCTGACCGCTTATTTTCCCATCCATTATCAGCCTTGATACCTCGCCGTTAAACAGCCAGTCTATCTCACCTGCCAGACCCTTTAATGGTCTGACATCACTAAAAAGGCCTGCAACTATTAGCTCATCCTCTATTTTGGTTAACCTCTCTGTAAGTATCTTCATTTGCTTCTGACTTTATATGTCTGGCTCAGGGACGAGCCAGACTACCAACCCTTGATTTTAAAATCCCCCTTAATCCCCCTTTTTCAAAGGGGGAAATTCCTTTATCCCCCTCTTTGGAAAAGAGGGGTTAGGGGAGATTTATTTAACATAAATTAATGCGTTTGTATTAGTAGGTCAGGCTCTTGCCTGACATATTTTCATTCCTTTTTGCACTCCTCTTTCAGTATCTTATCAAGTATGCCATTTACAAACTGCCCTGACTCCTCGCTCCCATATTTTTTTGCAATCTCTATAGCCTCGTTTATTGCAACCTTTGGAGGGATATCTGTAAAATAGAGCATCTCGCATATAGCAGCCCTCAGGATATTTCTATCCACAACAGCCATACGCTCAAGTGTCCAGCCCTTTGTACTCTTCTTTATAAGCGCATCAATCTCAGAAAGATGGGCTATAACACCATCCCTCAAACGGATTGCAAATTCCTTTACCTCATCTGATATGTTCATATCCTTTAAAAATCCGTTTGTGTCACACTCGCCCTTTGTTATATCATATTGAAAAAGAATCTGAAGTGCGAGTTCCCTTGCCTTTCTCCTCTGCCCCATCATTACCTCAGCATGTAGGCACGGTTTAAACCGTGCTATTTTGCACAAATAAACATGTCCCTGCATGTATTAAGCAGGGATTCGTGCCTACAAAAAACCTCTTAGTAGGGGCGGGTTTCAACCCCGCCCCTACTTGTTTAAGGCCTCCTTACAAAGATTTGCCATTTCAATTGCGACCAAAGCAGCCTCTCCGCCTTTATTGCCTGACTTTGTGCCTGCCCTCTCTATTGCCTGTTCAATAGTATCAGTTGTTAATATACCAAAGGAGACAGGCATACCTGATTCCAGAGAAACAGCAGCAATCCCCTTTGTAACCTCTGCACTGATATAATCAAAATGCGGTGTGTCTCCCCTTATTACAGCGCCGAGGCAGATAATGGCATCATACTTTTTGCCGGCAGCCATCTTTTTTGCAATCAACGGTATCTCAAAGGAGCCGGGAACCTTTATAATTTCAATATCGTCTGATTTTGCACCGCTCCTGTTTAAGACATCCAGCGCACCCTCTAATAGTCTGTTTGTAATAAAATCATTAAATCTTGATGCTATGATCCCAAACTTTAATCCCTTTGCTGATAAACTGCCTTCTATTACCTTCGGCATCTCTCTCCTCCGCCCCCTCACCCTGTCCCTCTCCCCAGTGGGGAGAGGGAATCATATTATTTCCTCTCCCCCAAGGGGAGAGGATTAAGGTGAGGGGGTTTATATCAATTAATTAAACATTTTTCAAAAGGTGTCCCAATTTGTGTTTCTTTGTCTGCAAATATGCAACATTTCTGTCATGAGGCGCAATCTCAATAGGCACCCTCTCTACTACCTTTAATCCATAACCCTCAAGGCCGACTATCTTCCTCGGGTTATTTGTCATCAGCCTAATCTTTCTGAGGCCGAGGTCAACAAGTATCTGCGCGCCGATGCCATAGTCACGGAGGTCAGCCTTAAATCCGAGCTTTATATTCGCCTCAACCGTATCCATACCCTTATCCTGCAGTTCGTATGCCTTTAGTTTATTAACAAGGCCGATACCCCTTCCCTCCTGATGCATATATAGTATTACACCCTTTCCCTCTTCTTCTATCATCTCCATTGCAGCATGAAGCTGCTCGCCGCAGTCGCACCTCCTTGAGCCAAATACATCGCCTGTCAGGCACTCGGAATGCACCCTTACCAATACATCATCATCCTCTTTAATCTCACCCTTAATAAGTGCGATGTGGGTATCATTATCTATCTCGCTCTGATAAAGTATCGCCTTAAACTCGCCGCCATAGCTGGTAGGAAGCGCTGTAGTCGCCGCCCTTTTTACAAAGGACTCCTTTCTAAGCCTATGCTCTATCAGGTCCTTTATAGTAACAATCTTTAGCTTATGAAGCTTTGCAAATTCCATTAATTGTGGAACCCTTGACATTGTGCCGTCGTCATTCATTATCTCACAGATCACGCCAGCAGGATACAACCCTGAAAGTCTCGCAAGGTCTACAGACCCCTCGGTCTGTCCTGCGCGGGTCAGGACACCGCCTTTTTTGGCAATTATTGGGAATATATGCCCCGGCCTTGCAAGATCAGGGGGCTTTGTTTCTGCGTCAATGGCTACAAGTATTGTCTTTGCCCTGTCAGAGGCTGAGATACCGGTTGTTGTGCCTGCCCTCGCATCAACGGACACAGTAAAGGCCGTTCCAAACTGTGCAGTATTCTCAGCAGACATTGGGTGCAGTTCCAGTTCACCTGCCCTCTCCTGTGTGAGTGTAAGGCAAATAAGGCCGCGGCCGTACTTTGCCATAAAATTTATTGCATCCGGGGTAATCTTCGCTGCCGACATGGTCAGGTCACCCTCATTCTCCCTGTCTTCATCATCCACAAGGATAACCATTCGCCCCCTTTTAATATCAGAGATAGCCTCTTCTATTGTATTGAATTTAAACACCATTTACCTCCAGTCATAAAAATCTGGATGCCTGACAGAGACATTCAGGCATGACATTATACTTTTTCCTGTCATTCCCGCAGAGTTTTTGGGCGGGAATCCATTCTATAAAAAAATAATAACACTCGTCTTTTTAATAATAGACAAAAAGACGCTTTTTGTCAAATACAAAGATGCTGATTTTTAAGGAAAATTTTAGATTACTCAGGGCCTTTTAATGATATTCTTCACTGCCTCCCTTAGCTCCTTAAGGCTGAATGGTTTGGTAAGGCAGTGGTTTTTGATATTCTCAAGAAATGTCTTTGTCTCGGTATTTAACACATCCCCTGTTATAAATACCATCCTTTCTATTAATTCAGGGTGTCTCTCTCTGATTAATTCATGAAATCTCGCACCACTCATAAAGGGCATCTTCATATCACTTAAAATAACATCATAAGTGTTCTGGTCTAAGAGGGAGAGGGCATCCCTTGCATCCCTTACACTTTCAACTGAATATCCCTCCAGGGTAAGAAATTCAACACACATCTCAAGGATCAAGGGCTCATCATCAACAACCAAAATCCTGTGCTTTGCCTCAGACAATGCTTATACCTCCTCCCAGTCTATTATAGACTGGATAGCCCCATCCCCATATTTTATTTATTTTTCAGAAATTGTAGGCACGGTTTAAACCGTGCCTACAGGCAATTCAATATAAAAGGCTGCGCCTTTACCTAAATCGCTCTTTGCATAAATACTGCCGTTATGTCTCTTAATTATACCATAAGATACAGAAAGTCCAAGTCCTGTCCCTTTTCCGGGCTCCTTTGTTGTAAAAAAGGGATTGAATATCTTGGAAAGATGCTCTGGCGGAATACCTAATCCATTATCTTTTATTGATATTTCTATAAGTTGCGAACCTTCATTAATATCCTTTAATTTTGTCTCAATTAAAATCTCCTTGCCTGCCCTATTTGCTTCTAATAACGAGGCATGGGCATTATTCAGTATATTTAATATCACCTGCTGTAACTGATGATAATTACCCTTTATCTTTGGGGATGCGGGCGCAAGTTTTTTTATTATAACTATATCATTTACCTTAAATTCATGCGCCTTTAGCTCAAGTGTGTTTAATATCATGTTATTAACCTCAATTGGCATATCCTCCTCTTTGCTTTTTCTAACAAAAAGGAGCAGATTCTGTATGACCTTTGCTGATCTCACTGCCTCATTAAGCATCTTGGTGAGGACATCCTTTTTCTTTTCATCTTTTTCTTTTTGCAGCAGCAGTTCGGTAAATCCCATGATTCCAGTTAAAGGATTATTAAGCTCATGGGCAACACCAGAGGCAAGCTCGCCTACCGCAGCAAGTTTTTCAGAGTGCAGCAACTGTGCCTGTAGATCTTTATACTCTGTAATATCCCTTGCCACAAGCACAGAGCCGACAAACTGGCCATTTTCATCAAATAAAGGGGATGTGGTAATCATCAGGGCGCCGCCTGTTACAGGGTCATGAACCTCATCCTGAAAGACCTCCTTTGTCTCCAGTGTCCTTGAGTGGGAGCAGAGACCCCACTCCATGCCCTTAGGGAATACTTCACCGCACTTCTTTCCTATCACTTCATCAGGGGTAGTATTAAACCTTGCTGCAAAGGCCTTATTTGCCCTTACAATCCTGTAATCCTTATTATAGATAACCACCAGATCAGTAATAGAATTAAATGTATTATCCCACTCCCTGTTCTTTCTATGAATTTCTTCTGTCTCTTCTTTTATAGTAGCAGCCATTATATTAAAAGACCTTGTAAGCTGGCCTACCTCATCATCTGATAATACAGGGAGGGTGATATTTGCATCACCCTTTCTTAATGCCTCGACCCCATCCTTT
>CAKKST010000086.1 GCA_919903585.1 Nitrospiria bacterium
GCGTGCATCGAGCTTCACCGTACCGTACATAATTGGAATGAATACAGGCCAAAAGCACGAATCGTAGTAAAGCACCCCTGTGTACATCTGACCCATATGCTGAGAGCCAGCTTTTGTGTTTTTCTCAAACCAAGAGAATATCTTCTTTACAACCTCATCGTTCATTGAGATTGGCATGCCCGTGTATTTTGCCCATTCACCCCACGCCAACCAAGGCCGTTGTCTATGGGGAATATCATTCCTTCTAAACTCTTCATTAGTGTTTTCAAGCCATTTTTCCGTCAATTCATGCATACTTCTTCTCCTCAGCGTGTTAACGAAGTATTAGGCCACATAACAATATTATTAGATAGTTTTGTGATATGTATACCAAATTTTAAACCGCCTGACAATCTCCATGTTGTTCTTTAACCTTTCCTTCTCTCTAAAAATTCCCAAAGAAAAAGGTAACAATCCCCAGAACAATCCCAAAGATACCGGCGATTATTCGGCGTCTGAAGACCGCCTTCTCGCCGAGGCTCTTTGCTGCGCCCCTCTCACCCCGCATGAATATCCAGTAGCGGATCTTTAAAAGGCCTGCGAGGAGTATTGCAACGGCAAGAAATAAGATAAATAGACCTAATGTCCTGTGGTTAATCAATCAGCCCCTCCTTATAATGACATAGATTATCTAACATGGCCTTAAAGATTTCAAGGATTTTGTTATAAGAAAGCTTGCGCCATGCATAGTAATTGTCGTAAAATAAAACAATGCAGTATTTAACCATACTTTTCCAAGTTTCCGGTGTTGAAACCAATCTCTTGATTCCTCCTTTCGTTGCCATGGTCATTTCCTTTTTTACCTCCATGGGCGGCATATCCGGCGCCTTTCTCCTTTTGCCTTTTCAGATGAGCGTCCTTAATTACACCTCTCCGTCTGTAAGCGGGACAAACCATGTTTTTAATATCACTGCTGCCCCCAGCGGTGTTTATAGTTATATAAAGGAGGGGCGGATGGCATGGCCATTGACATGGATTATTATTGCAGGCACCCTTCCCGGTGTTTTCCTTGGCTTTTATATAAGGGTTTTATATCTCCCCGATCCAAAGGCATTTAAGCTCTTTGTAGGCTGTGTGCTTCTTTATATAGGTCTCCGGCTCTTAAAAGAGACTATTGGGAAAACAAAGCCTGCTGGCACAAAGGCCCTGGAAGCGAAATTCATGGCAAGGGCAAAGAAGGCAAGGGAGCAGCAGAGAACAAGGCTGGCAGCGGGTTTGCCCCCAGAGGCAGTGGTGAAGACAATATCCATATCCTTTAAAAAGATAGAATACGAGTTCTGGGGTGAAAAATTTTCTTTTAAGCCTCTTGTAGTATTTGTTCTTTCATTCCTGGTTGGAATCATAGGAGGCGCTTACGGAATAGGCGGTGGGGCAATTATCGCGCCCTTCTGTATTTCCGTGCTTCATTTGCCTGCTTATTCAATTGCAGGCGCCACTTTGATGGGCACATTTATGACATCTGTAGCTGGCTCATTTTTCTATAGCATCCCAATTGTTACCAGCGGAGTATCTTCAATGCCTGACTGGCCGCTGGGAATTCTATTTGGCATTGGCGGTTTTATAGGGATGTATCTTGGCGCAAGGTTTCAGAAATTTGTCCCGCAGAGATTTATAAAACTGATGCTTGGGATAGTTATCGTCTTTCTTGCAATAAAGTATATCCTACAATATTTTTAGGCCTTTGAAGGTCTTAGCCTTTATTTTACCTCAATTAAATCCTCTGTGTGCCGCGGAATAAACCACTTCTGGGCAATAAATGTCGGGATAATAGAGCTTGCTATAAGCACGCCTGTCAGCACAGAATACTGCACCT
>CAKKST010000087.1 GCA_919903585.1 Nitrospiria bacterium
TTATAAATATATTCATATGGTCTTTGAGTATCTTTGCTGCATAGGCAACTGCATCATCAGGTTTAATGCTTCCGTCTGTTGTTACCTCCAGAATCAGCCTGTCATAATCTGTCTCCTGCCCCACCCTTGCATTCTCCACATGATAATTCACCCTCTTAATCGGCGAAAATATTGAATCTATCGGGATAACGCCTATTGGCAGACCCTCTTCTTTATTCTTCTCTGCTGTAATATAGCCCCTTCCGTGCTTCACTATCATCTCCATCTCAAGGACTGCATCCTTATCAAGGGTGGCGATATGAAGGTCAGGCGTCAATATCTCAACATCTGCATCAGGTGTTATATCGCTTCCCTTTACAATGCCGGGGCCTTTCTTCTTTAAATATATAATCTTTGGCCTGTCAACATGAAGCTTCAGTCTCAGCGCCTTTATGTTCAGGATAATATCTGTCACGTCCTCTTTTACACCCGGTATTGATGTAAATTCGTGAAGGACACCCTCTATCTTCACAGAGGTGACTGCCGCGCCAACAATAGACGAGAGGAGTATCCTCCTTAAGGAATTGCCTATGGTTGTGCCGAATCCCCTTTCAAAGGGCTCTGCAAAGAACCTTCCATAGGTATCTGAATATGTATCCTTCTCAAACTCCAGTCTCTTTGGAATCTGGAAATCCTTCAATTTGATCAACATAATAAATCCCCCTGGTTTGGTTGATTAGTTGCGTGACTGATGGAATGCTATCTAAAATTACCTTGAATATAACTCAACAACAAGCTGTTCCTGTACGGGCAGCATGAAATCATCCTTAGCTGGAAGACTTACCACTGTCCCTTTAAAATTAGCCCTGTCAACCTCAAGCCACTTCGGGATGCTTTTGCCTTCCTGCCCTTCTACTGCTGCCTTAATGCCTGTCATCTCCCTGCTCTTTTCAGCTATCTCAACTATCTCACCGCTCTTCAACAGGTAAGAAGGAATATCCACCCTCTTCCCGTTTACCAGGATATGCCCGTGTCTGATAAACTGCCTCGCCTCCCGCCTTGATAAGGCAAAACCCATTTCGTAGATTGCATTATCAAGCCTGCGCATAAGAAGCTGAAGGAGATTCTCACCTGTAATCCCCTTTGCCATTTCAGCCTTTTTGAAGGTTGTCTTAAACTGACGTTCAAGGACGCCAAAAATTCTTTTTAGCTTCTGTTTCTCTCTAAGCTGAGTGCTGTATTCTGATATCTTTGGGCGTCGGCCCTGGCCGTGCTGACCCGGGGCATAACTTCTCCTCTCAAAGCCGCATTTGTCCTTAAAACATCTCTCGCCCTTTAAAAAGAGCTTTACCCCTTCTCTCCTGCAGAGTTTACAAACTGCACCTGTATACCTTGCCAATTATTATCCTCCATTTACTCGCTTTGCGAGAATTGTAAAATGAAATAAGACATTCTGAGAATGTCGTTTTATACCCTTCTCCGCTTTGGCGGCCTGCAGCCATTGTGCGGGATTGGAGTTACATCCTTGATCATATTCACCTTCAGGCCTGCTGCCTGAAGCGCCCTTATAGCAGATTCCCTTCCGGTTCCGGGGCCCTTAACATAGATATCAACCTGCCTGAGGCCATGCTCCATTGCCCTCTTTGCAGCATTTTCTGCTGCCCTCTGTGCAGCAAAGGGTGTGCTCTTTCTTGACCCTTTAAAGCCCTGATTGCCTGCGCTTGACCATGTAACAACATTGCCATTCGTATCAGAGATAGTTACAATTGTATTATTGAATGTTGCCTGTATATGGGCTACCCCTGAGTGGATATTCTTCTTTTCCTTCTTTTTCCCTGTCTTCTTATTCACCATAATACTTTCCTTTCAATCTTCCTGTAGCAGGCTAATGCCTGCTGCTGCTACGGCTTACTTGGTTTCTCTCTTCTTTCCGCCAACGGTCTTCTTCGGGCCCTTCCTTGTCCTTGCATTTGTCTTTGTCCTCTGTCCATGCACAGGAAGTCCGCGCCTGTGCCTCAGTCCACTGTATGCGCCAATATCCATAAGCCGCTTGATATTCATTGAAATCTCGCGGCGCAGGTCGCCTTCAATCTTATAATTATTCTCAACAACCTCTCTGAGCCTTATTACCTCATCTTCAGAAAGATTCTTAACCCTCGTGTCAGGGCTTATCTTTGTCTCTTTTAATATCTTCTGTGCAGCAGATCTTCCAATCCCATAAAGATATGTAAGACCAATCTCTACCCTCTTATCCCTCGGTAGATCCACACCTGCTATTCTTGCCACTATACCCTCCCTTTAAAAACAACCGTTTGGCGTTTTTTAGTTCGGAGCGCCTAATACACCAGACTCTTAACGCCGAACTCTAAACTGTATTTCAGCCCTGTCTCTGTTTATGCCGGGGGTTTTCACAGATAATCCTGACAACACCCCTTCTTTTAATTACCTTGCACTTTACACAGATCGGCTTTACCGATGATCTCACCTTCATAGCCTTAACCTCTTTTCATACCTGTCATCTCTTCACTAACATCTATTCACTGCCTTATTTGAATCTGTATGTTATCCTTCCCCTTGTCAGGTCATAGGGTGATAATTCCACTGTCACCTTGTCGCCCGGCAGTATCTTTATAAAATGCATCCTCATCTTGCCTGATATATGGGCAAGTATCTTATGCCCGTTATCAAGCTCAACCCTGAACATGGCATTGGGAAGTGTCTCTATTATCTTACCGCTAACCTCTATTGCCTCTTCCTTTGGCATTACTCCTCTTTTTAAGAAATCTTTGTTAATATCTCGGGCTTATCATCTGTTACCACCACTGTATGCTCAAAGTGCGCCGAGAGGCTGCCGTCCTTTGTCACTGCTGTCCAGTTATCCTTCAGAATCTCTATTGCCCAGTTTCCCATATTTACCATAGGCTCTATTGCGAGTGTCATGCCCGGTTTAAGCCTCGGTCCCTCGCCCGGCCTGCCAAAATTGGGTATCTGCGGCTCTTCATGAAGGGATGTCCCAATACCGTGTCCGACAAAGTCCCTTACAACTGAATAACCGTTTTGCTCTACATATCTCTGCACTGCATTTCCTATATCCGAGAGCCTTCTGCCGGGGAGCGCCCTGTTTATCCCCTCATATAGCGCATACTCTGTAACCTCAAGGAGCCTCTTTGCCTCCTCTGATATTGCGCCTACCGGCAGGGTAACTGCTGCATCGCCAAAGAAGCCGTCTGTCTCTACCCCGATATCTATGCTTATTATATCTCCTTCAGTCAGAACAATTGATGCTGATGGAATCCCGTGCACAACCTGATTATTTATTGATGCACAGATTGCGCTCGGATAGCTCCTGTATCCCTTAAATGCCGGCCTTGCCCCTTTCCTTGCTATGAAATCCTCAGCATGTCTGTCAAGGTCTAATGTTGTTACCCCAGGCCTTATAGATCG
>CAKKST010000088.1 GCA_919903585.1 Nitrospiria bacterium
CCTGATTGTTTCATTTATAAATTCAATAATCTCCTCTGTATTCGTCCCCGGAGTAAATACCTCTGCAACGCCTTTTTTCTTTAGCAATGCTATATCTTGTTTTGGAATTATGCCGCCGCCGACCAATAATTTGTCTTTAATGCCTTTTTTCTTCATCAGCTCAAGGACGCGGGGAAATATAACATTGTGCGCGCCTGAAAGGAGGCTTATCCCAATCACATCCACATCCTCCTGTAATGCTGCATTTACAATCTCCTCAGGCGTCTGTCGCAGGCCGAGATATATCACCTCATAGCCTGCATCCCTGAGCGACATGGCAATTACCTTTATCCCCCTGTCGTGGCCGTCAAGGCCTGCCTTTGAGAGGAGGACACGGATTTTTTTGTTTTTAGAATGCTGCCGGTTCTTTATATTCACCAAAGACCTCTTTCAATGTATTGCTGACTTCACCCACTGTAGCATAAGCCTTTACTGCATCTATTATATAGGGCATAAGATTATTCTTGCCTTCTGCTGCTATCCTCAACTTTCTTAAAGATGCCTCCCACTTTTTTCTATTTCTCTTTTTTCTTATCTCTTTTACTGCCTTTATCTGCCTCTTTTCTACCTCTGGCCCTATCCTTAGTGTCTCAATCGGCTCCTCTTCTTCTATAAATTCATTTAAGCCGACTACTATCTTCTCCTTTTTTTCAATTGCCCTTTGATACCACTGGGCGCTCCTTGCAATCTCCCGCTGCGGAAATCCCTGCTGTATTGCCTCTACCATGCCGCCGAGTTCATCAATCTTTTTAAAATACTTATATACCTCTTCCTCTACCTTATTTGTAAGCGCCTCAATAAAATAGGCGCCGCCCAATGGGTCTATAGTATTAGTTACTCCGCTTTCGTATGCAATAATCTGCTGTGTCCGAAGCGCAATGGTTACAGCCCTTTCTGTGGGAAGTGACAAAGTCTCATCCATTGAGTTTGTGTGCAATGACTGCGTTCCGCCGAGGACAGCAGCAAGCGCCTGAATGGCTGTTCTTACAATATTATTATGCGGCTGCTGTGCAGTAAGAGAGCAGCCTGCTGTCTGTATATGAAACCTCATCTGCATGGAGTGAAAGTCCTTTGGCCTGTATCTTTCTTTTATCTCCCTTGCCCAGATTCTTCGTGCTGCCCTGAACTTTGCGATCTCCTCAAAAAAGTCATTATGGGAATTGAAAAAGAATGAGAGCCTTCCTGCAAATTCATCTATCTTTAATCCTGCCTTGATGCAGGCGTCTACATAGGTGAGCCCATCAACAAGTGTAAAGGCAAGCTCCTGAACAGCAGTTGCGCCTGCCTCCCTTATGTGATAACCGCTGATGCTGATGGGGTGCCACTTTGGCGTATTCTTTACGCAATAAGAAATAGTATCTGTGATAAGTCTTATGGAGGGCGCTGGCGGATATATCCACTCCTTTTGTGCAATATATTCCTTTAAGATATCGTTTTGTATTGTCCCGCCGATCTGTGATGGCGAGACGCCCTGTTTTTCTGCCACAGCTATGTACATAGCAAAGATTACTGCTGCAGGGGCATTGATGGTCATGGATGTGGTGATCTTGTCAAGCGGGATACCCTTAAAAAGCCGCTCCATATCAGAGAGTGAATCAATGGCAACGCCGCATCTTCCTACTTCGCCTTTTGCGCGGGGATGGTCTGAGTCATAGCCCATGAGTGTAGGAAGGTCAAATGCAACGCTGAGGCCTGTTGTCCCTTTTTTCAGGAGATATTTAAATCTCTTGTTTGTCTCCTCTGCTGTGCCATAGCCTGCAAACTCCCGCATTGTCCAGATACGGCCCCTGTACATGGATGGATATGTCCCTCGTGTAAAGGGATACTCACCCGGAAAGCCGAGGTCTTTCAGGTAATCAAGGTCAGCCGCATCTGATGGTGTATAGAGGGGCTCATCTATTGACAGATTGGATACAGTTGTAAAGGAAGGGAGCCGCTCAGGCAATAATTTAAGATTTGGTCTGAGCATCTCATTTGTCCAGCGATCCTTTGCTTTTTTGATCTTTTCTGTGTCCTTTCTTTTCCCCATGTCCACCAGATATCTTAGGCCTATGCATGGGACTTCACATATTTTTTTACGACACTAACGAGGTCTTTTGGATTAAATGGCTTGGTAATATATTCGTTTGCGCCCTGCTTGAGCCCCCACATCTTATCGCTGGTCTGGTTTTTGGATGATACCATTATAATAGGGACATCTTTATATGCAGGGTCTCTTCTAAGGTCTCTGCAGACCTGATAGCCGTTCTTTTTGGGCATGATAATATCTATTATAGCAGCATCAAATTTTTCCACACGCATCTTATATTCAGCGGCCTCTCCATCCATGACTGTAACAGTATCATAGCCCGCCTCTTTTAGGGCCATGTCCACAAGCTGGAGCTCTGCAAAGCTGTCATCTGCAATAAGTATTCTTGGCCTTACAGAGGTTGGCGCTAACACATGGTCTTTAATAGGCGGCGGTGTGTAGGCTGGGGCTGGTTTCCTTTCTTCTATCTTTTTATCTTCAGCCTTCTTCTCCATAATCAGTTTTTTTGGCGGGTCATTTACCATTGATGAATATAAGGATACAATGGGCATTAAAATTCCCCTTGCCACCTCTGATTTTGTCTTGCCGGTAACCTCAAGGGATGGGAGCCTCCTCTCTAATTGTTCAAGGAACATATCTATCAGATAACCCCTGATCTCCTGCTGCTGGTTTGGCGGCAATACTGGTATTTGTATTCCTTTTAATGCAAGGATGCCCAGCACCTCTGTTAAAAGGGCGCTGGATTTATGCATTAATATAATTTCTGACGGCTGGCTATTGGCAGTCACAAGGGCATTGGTTATTACCTCGGCAATAGAAGAGGCGTCTGCATTATTGCTTATGAGATTGCCTATTACCCGTCCGCTATCAAGCTCTGCAACAATCTCCCAGTTTAAAGGGAATGCCTCACCGAGAAAAGAGATAGTAAGTCTTTTACCTTTAACAATCCACTGGCGTTTGCTATCTGTTTCCATAAGTTACTCCCTGTTTATAACTGCAATTTGAGGTTTATGTTTTGGGCACGATGTAATTGCCATGAGTCTGCCCCCGTATAAAGGTCTTTTACAATATAATATCCTTTCTGCAATATCAATCTCAAGGGACACGCATCCTGAGAGCAGCCCTGTCATAAACCTCTGGGCTATCCTCGGCGCCGCATCACAGCCAAATGGCGTTTCGCTAAAGAGGATAATCTCAGGCCTTTTGGCCTCAATTATATCAGAAACAGCCTTTACAATGGAAGCAGTATTGTAAGAATCAGCAGAACCCACTTTTAAGTCAAAGACTTCATTGGCGTCAGAGCTGATTATCTCCCCTCTTATGCTTTCATTAATCCCCGCGGCTGCCACCCATACATTGACCCCTATTGCGCCAGCGAGATCCCTTGCCTTGTTTAACAACCCCTTTGTTGGCCCTGTAAGGCTGCTGCCACTTACCTCTCCTACAACAAGTATATTCCTGTATGTTTTGGCATCCTCAATATTTCCCGACTCCCCTGCCTCAATAATAGCGCCAACAGGGCAGCTATCTATGCAGATGGCACAATGTATGCAGTTTTCAAGCAGCGCTGCCTTATCGCCCTCCATGCCTATTGCCCCGTAAGGGCAGGCAGGTATGCAGAACTGGCATCCGTTGCAGATTTCTGGAATGATTCTTATGGGCATATATATCTGACCGAATTCACATAACTCACCCTCCCCCCTGCCCCCTCCCGTCAAGGGAGGGGGATGTGTGGGGCAGCCCCTCCCTTGACGGGAGGGGGTTTTAATGTTCCCTCTCCCATTGCGGGAAAGACACCAAAATATTCCCCTCTCCCCTTTGGGGAGAGGGTTAGGGTGAGGGGTTGTTTTGTATTATTTTTCCCTCTTCTTCATCTCCTCATCTTTTAAAACTCTTCTCAACACCTTCCCTATCATTGTCTTTGGAAGCTCCTTTCTAAATTCCACTTCCTTTGGCACCTTGAATTTAGCAAGATTCTTTTTGCAGTGCTCTATTATCTCCTCTGCTGTTGATGTCTCGCCGTTCTTTAAGACAATATATGCCTTTACCATCTCACCCTTAAATTCATCTGGTATCCCAACAACAACAACATCCTGCACCTTGTGGTGTTTGAATATGACCTCTTCTATCTCCTTTGGATAGACATTCTCGCCAACGGTCTTTATCATATCCTTTTTTCGCTCTTCTATATAAAAGAAGCCGTCCTCATCCATCCTCGCAATATCGCCTGTATAGAGCCATCCGTCTCTTATGGTATTTGCTGTCTCATCAGGCTTATTCCAGTATCCCTTCATTACCTGCGGGCCTTTAATAATCAGCTCGCCAATTTCATTTATACCAAGGACCTTCTTGCTTGTTTCAACATCCACTATCTTTGCCTCGGTATCTGGAAATGGCAGGCCGATGCTGCCCTTTACCCTCTTTCCATGGATAGGATTACAGTGCGTGACTGGGGATGCCTCTGAAAGCCCGTAGCCCTCAACGAGCTTTCCGCCTGTAAGGCTTTCAAATTTATTCTGCACCTCTACATGGAGCGTGCCTGCGCCGCTTATGCATATCTTTATGGATGAAAGATCATATTTCTGTATCTTTGGGAAATTATTTATTGCCACATACATGGCCTCCACGCCGAGGAAGATGGTTGCCTTATTTTTAACAATGGCATGTAATGCATCCTTTGTCTTGAATCTCGGCAGAAGCGCCAATGCAGCGCCTATGTAAATCCCCAGATTCATAATTCCTGTCATGCCGAATACATGGAAAAATGGCGTAACACCGAGAAATACCTCCTTGCCCTCTTTAAGGCTCGGCATCCAGTTTCTGCACTGGAGGACATTGGTAACAAGGTTTCGGTGTGTGAGCATCACACCCTTTGGTATGCCTGTTGTGCCGCCTGTATACTGCAATAACGCAGTATCATCAGGCAAAATCTTGATTGAAGGAG
>CAKKST010000089.1 GCA_919903585.1 Nitrospiria bacterium
TTGAAACCTCTTGCGCAAAGAATTCTAAGCGGCTTTTGTGTCGCCCCCCACGCGGGGGCGTGGATTGAAACTAAAGGTTCACAATGGCATTATGACGCAGATGAAGGTCGCCCCCCACGCGGGGGCGTGGATTGAAACTCGTGCGTAGAAAGAAAAAAGTTTATTATTGACAGAAAGGTTTTTGATGTGATACTTTAATTTCAGGCGGGCGATTAGCTCAGCGGGAGAGCACTGCCCTCACACGGCAGGGGTCGTTGGTTCAATCCCAACATCGCCTACCATTTTTATTCCCTCAATTTTTCCTCTTGTTCCTGCCTTGTCTTGCATTCAATGCAGAGGGTTGTAACCGGTCTTGCCATAAGGCGTTTGAGACCGATCACCTCACCGCATGACTCGCAGATGCCGTAGGTGTCGGTAGCAATTTTTTCTAATGCCTCATCTATCTTCTTTAACAGCTTTTGTTCTCTGCCCTTTAGCCTCAGTGTAAAATTCTGATCTGACTCTGCTGCTGCCTGATCAGTCATGTCAGGATAATTTTCCTTTTCTGGATTCAGCCCGCTGCCAATAATCTCCCCTGCCTCTGCAAGCAGGGCATTTTTTTGCCGTTCAAGCTCCTTGCGGATCTCATCGTATTTATTATTTGCCTTGCTTTCCTTTGCGTTTTTGCTTTTGGTTGTTGGCATAATCGGGAACCTCTCTTTCCAAGCATTAAACCAAAATAGGCAGGGTTTAAAAACCCCTGCCTATAGTTTGAACGATGATTTACTATATCAAAGATTTAACTGGCAGTCAATATAATTATTGCAGATTATCTTTAGGTAAATTAAAATAGCAATCATGGCTGCAGGAGAAAAAAAGCTTGAGATTTATGATGCCCTTAGGTGGGCAGAGGAATACCTTAAGGGATTAGGTGTCCCTGACCCGCTGGCAGAGGCAGAATACCTTCTTGCCCATATATTGAAATGCAGGAGAGTTGATCTCTTTATAAATCGCAACAGATT
This sequence comes from Nitrospiria bacterium, assembly GCA_919903585.1. Taxonomy (GTDB): domain Bacteria; phylum Nitrospirota; class CAKKRA01; order 9FT-COMBO-42-15; family 9FT-COMBO-42-15; genus JACPZJ01. The sequence goes on from CAKKST010000089.1 coordinate 1,002, forward strand.
ACTGGAAGAGGAAGAGATTGAGTGCTTTAAGAAATTCATTAAGAAAAGATCAGAGCGGGAGCCATCGCAATATATTACAGGTGAGGTTGAGTTCAGAGGGATCATCTTTAAAGTTACGAAGGATGTCCTGATACCAAGGCCAGAGACAGAGTTTCTTGTGGAAGAGGCAGCTAAAATAATTGAGAGGCAAAGGGCAAAGGGCAAAAGGCAAAAGGCAATTATAATTGATTTATGCACTGGAAGCGGGTGCATTGCTGTGAGCGCTGCAAAGGAGATTCCTGACATCAAGGTCTATGCAACTGACATATCAGAGAAGGCTCTATTTGTAGCGAAGGAGAATGCAAAGAGGCATGGTGCAGAAGATAGAATCATCTTTCTTCAAGGGAATTTTTTAGAGCCATTAAAAGACAGAGGGCTTGAAGGCAAGATTGATATTATACTCTCCAATCCACCTTATGTTTCAGAAAAAGATATGGAGAAATTACAGCCGGAAATAAAAGACTATGAACCATTGCTTGCCCTGTACGGCGGCGAAGGCGGCCTTGATTCTTATCGTACAATTATCCCAGAGGCTCTGAATTATCTTAGAAAAGGCGGGTATCTGATTTTAGAAATCGGCTATGGCCAGGCAGAGGGAGTAAAGAAACTCTTTGCCCAAAACCCTGCTTATAGTAAAATAGAAATAATCAAAGACCTGTCAGGGATTGAGAGGGTGGTGAAGGCAAAAAGGGATGTTTGATTACCCCCTTACCTTCTTAATCTCCTCTATCAGCAGCGGCACTACTTCAAAAACATCTCCCACAATCCCGTAATCTGCGACCTTGAAGATTGGGGCATCGGGATCTTTGTTTATTGCTACTATATATCTTGATGACGACATGCCTGCTAAATGCTGTATTGCGCCTGATATGCCGCAGGCAACATAAAGTGTCGGCGACACTGTC
>CAKKST010000090.1 GCA_919903585.1 Nitrospiria bacterium
GCAAAGAGGATGGGTATTGAAGATGTTATCAAAGATGCCGAGGGGTTTGCCCCTGCACTTACAGTAGTTGATACATCAACGCCAAGCATATTTAATGATGTTAATGTTGCGGTCAGGATAAAGGAATTAACAGGCAGCTTTATTGTTTTGGTTGGGACACATCCTTCAGCCCTTCCTGATGAGACACTTAAGATTAATGATTTGATTGATGCTGTTGCAAGAAGGGAGTATGAGCATACTATTCTTGAGCTTGCCTTACTAATAAATAGCGGAAGACTTGGCAAAGAGGGGCTGTGCAGTATAGACGGGATTTCGTTTAGATGGAAGGGTGAGATATTTCATAATAAGGATAGAAAATTTATGGAGGAACTTAACTCCCTTCCCTTTGTTAGCGAGGTTTACAAAAATCACCTTAATTATAGGGACTATTTCTATGCCCACAGCAGATATCCAATTATTACCCTGATTACAGGGAGGGGATGCCCTTACCATTGTGTATATTGCCTGTATCCACAGACATTCAATGGTCATAAATTGAGAAACAGGAGTATTAAAAATATTGTGGACGAAATAGAGTATTGCCTAAAGAATTTTCCTGACCTGAAGGAGATAATGTTTGAGGATGATACACTTACTGTGAATAAGAAGAGGGCTGTGGAGTTTGCTGAGGAGATACTCAGAAGGGGATTGAAATTTCAGTGGTCTGCCAACTCAAGGGCAGATGTGGATCTGGAGACAATGAAACTGCTAAGGAAGGCAGGGGCAAGGCTGTTTTGTGTTGGCATAGAGAGCGGAGATCAGGGGGTTCTTGATTTAATGAAAAAGAGGCTTGCCGTTCCGCAGATTAGAGAATTCTTTGGCAATGCAAAAAAGGCAGGCATACTGATTCATGGATGCTTTCTTGTTGGCAATCCCGGGGAGACAAAAGAGACCCTCAATAAGACCCTTGACCTTGCGCTGGAGCTTAATCCGGATACTGCACAGTTTTTCCCTGTGATGGTATATCCCGGCACAGAGGCATACAACTGGGCGGCAGAGAACAATTTCCTGACCACCCGGGACTTTAATGAATGGTTAACGGCTGACGGCCTTCATAATTGTGTTGTCTCAAGGCCGGGGCTCACGAATTACGACCTTGTAGAATTCTGCGACAGGGCAAGGCGGAGATTTTATATGAGGCCGGCATATATCCTAAAAAAGATTATACAGGGATTTTCTGATATACATGAAATGAAGAGGCTTATAAAGGGTGCCTCAGTTTTTATAAAATATCTTATGCGAGGCTCATTTAAAGAAGAGCCTGCCAAGAGGTGTTAATTAGATGATTTCTGTTATTGTGCCGGCATATAATGCAGGAAAGACAATAAAGGGATGCCTTGATTCGCTTATGAATCAGGACTACAAGGGCGGCTATGAGGTAATAGTTGTTGATGACGGCTCTACTGATTCAACTGCCGAGATTATATCAGGATACCCATCAATAAGATTAATAAGGCAGCAAAATGCAGGGCCAGCAATGGCAAGAAACAGGGGGGCATTTGAGGCTAAAGGTGATATTATACTCTTTACAGATTCTGATTGCGTTCCTGAGAAAGACTGGTTAAGGATGATGAGTGAGCCCTTTGGGCAGGATAAATTAGTAGTAGGTGTAAAGGGTATTTATAAGACAGGACAGAGGGAGATCGCTGCGAGGTTTGTGCAGTTAGAATATGAGGATAAATATGATAGGATGAAAAAAGGCAAGACAATAGACTTTATTGATACCTATTCTGCTGCCTTTAAAAGGGAGGTATTTACTGAGATGAATGGCTATGATACCTCCTTTCCCGTGGCCTGCGCAGAGGATATAGAGCTTTCTTACAGGATATCTTCAAAGGGATATAAAATGGTTTTTAATCCAAATGCTATTGTCTACCATATTCATCCGAACAGCCTGATTGCCTATCTTAAGAAGAAATATAAGTTTGCCTTCTGGAGGGTGCTGGCTGTAAAAAAGAACCCCCAGAAAATAGTAAGTGATTCTCATACTCCGCAGACAATAAAGATTGAATTAATTTTAATCCCATTAATTTATATATCCGCAATTACAGCAATTTTTTATAATGGAAATTTAATGGCAATCGTATCAGCAGTATATATTTTGATAATATTCTTTTCTGTCTTTAAGATGTTAAAGAAGGATATTAAAATTGGAATCTTATCGCCCATTCTCATTTTTCTCAGAGATAATGTACAATTTGCCGGCCTTTTAGGCGGGGTAATAAAGGCAGCAAAGGATAGGCTTGCATTAAGGGGGCATTATGCTGAAAAAGCATAGTCAGTTTTTTAAAAGCCTTAATTTTATATTTGATATTGCAATTATAACCTTTCTCTGGCTGTTTTCTTATTATTTCAGGTTTTATCTGCTGCCAATGCAGCCAACAGAAAATATTCCACCGATTAGAGAATATATAATCTTCATTGTTCCTATCATCCTGATCTGGGGGATTGTTTTCAATGTCTTTGGATTATACAGACCGAGGAGATTAACCTCTCGTGTTTCAGAGATATACGATATAGCAAAGGCATCTTCTGTATCAATATTATTTCTGATAGCAGTCTCCTTCTTCTTAAAGAGATATGATTTTTCCCGCGTTATTTTAGTTTCTTTCTGGATCTCATCCATTGTTATGCTGAGTCTGGAAAGGGGGCTCTTCAGGGAATATCTGAGATTTATGCGTAAAAGAGGTTACAATCTCCGATACGCATTGGTGGTCGGTACAGGTAATCTGGCTCAGGATATAATGAAAAAGATAGACCTTCACCCTGAGCTTGGAATTAAGATAGCAGGTTTTCTAAAAGATAAAAAAGAGGCGACAGCGGATAATAAACTACAGTCAAAAATTATAGGGAATTATACGGATATAAACAATCTTATTAGGGAAAAAAATATTGACCAGGTTTTTATAGCCATTCCATTAAAAGAGGGGGAAAAATTACTTGAGGTGTTAAAATCCTTAGAGGATGAGATGATTGAGATCCGGGTGGTGCCTGACTTATACCAGCTTGCTGCCTTGCAGGGAGGCGTTGAAGAGTTTGAGGGGATGTTTCTCATAAATCTTCAGGGCTCGCCCCTTTATGGCTGGAACAGGGTTTTAAAAAGAGGGGCAGACATAGTATTCTCTTTAATTGCCATCTTATTAACCTCACCGCTTATGCTGGTTATTGTTGCTGTTACCAAACTCACTTCAAAGGGACCAGTGTTTTACAGGCAGGCAAGAATGGGGCTTGATGGCAGGGAGTTTCAAATGCTTAAATTCCGTTCCATGAGGATAGATGCAGAAAAAGAGACAGGCCCTGTGTGGGCTAAGGAGAATGATCCTAGAAGGACGAGGTTCGGTTCATTTTTGAGAAGGACAAGCCTTGATGAGCTCCCACAGTTTTTTAGTGTATTAAAAGGTGATATGAGTATAGTAGGCCCAAGGCCTGAAAGGCCGGTATTTATAGAGGAGTTCAGAAGGAAGATACCAAAATATATGCTAAGGCATAAGATGAAGGCAGGTATCACAGGCTGGGCGCAGGTGAATGGATGGCGTGGAAATACCTCTTTAGAGAAGAGGATTGAATATGATCTCTTTTATATAAAAAACTGGTCGCTGTTTTTTGATTTAAAGATAATGTGGCTGACTATCTGGAAGGGTCTGATAAGCAAAAACGCATATTGACAGAAGAGGATATGATTACACC
>CAKKST010000091.1:0-5583 GCA_919903585.1 Nitrospiria bacterium
AGTCGCCAAACTCCTCAATTGGGATAGCGAGGCGGCCTGCCTGCTGGTCAAGAAAAGAGCCTGTGCCGGCAGCGCATACGCTGTTCATTCCAAAATCTGTGACAATACCGTTTGAAAGGAAAATAATCTTTGAATCCTGACCGCCAATCTCAAAGACGGTCCTCACTGACGGGACAAAGTATGAAGCGGCAATTGCATGGGCAGTAATCTCATTTTTAACGATATCTGCGCCTATCATCACACCGGCAAGGTGTCTTGCGCTCCCTGTAGCTCCGACACCTATTACCTGACAGCCGGGGGCGTGGATTGAAACTAATATTTCCTTCAGACCTTTTTGAATGGCCCTGATAGGCTCTCCCCTTGTTCTTATATAAGATGTGCAGATAGTATCGCCGTTGTCATTAATTACTGCAATATTCGTACTGACAGAACCTACATCAACTCCAAGATAAGCCATCATGCTATCTTCTTCCTGTCTGCCGGCAGGCAGGTTTTAAAAATCCCTCAACGTCCTCCCCTTCCTCACAGGCGGTATGGTCAGGGGATGGAACAATTGTTCTTTCGGCAAATGCATCTGTGCTGCAGCAGCCATGCTGTTCAGCATTTTCCTTTAAATACTGCTCCCATGCAGGGTTTGCAAGCCTTCCATATTCCACTGCATATTTATCCATTGAATCTGCAAGGGTAGTTACCAGCGTATCTGCGCCTTCATGCGTCGGCCTTGCGCCTGAGGCAAAGACTGCCTCCCTCCAAACATCGGGCCTGTCAATAAGCATACACGGCTTATAAAGATTCCCGCCTGATGCGAGACGGTCTTTTATTGTGGTGAATAGTTTTGATTTGAGCGCCTCCTGCATGGTTGTGTTGTGAATATTGTCAACTGCATAATGCGCAAAGACGCATGGTTCAATATCGCCGTTTGCATTTATATGCAGATAGCGCCTCCCTGCTGCAAGACAGCCGCCGACTATCGGGCCGTCATTCCAGAAGTCTGCAAGTAGTATCGGCTTTGTAGACCTGAAGTATTTGAGCCTCTCCCTTAAGAGATCCCTCTGCTCAGGCCTCGGCATAAGGTCAAGGTTCGGCTCCCTGCCAACAGGGCAGTACGAAAAAAACCAGCCGAGGGTGCACCCCTTTTCAGCCATCATATCTATAAATCTGTCGCTTGTAATCGTATCTGTATTCTTGCTTGTCTGTGTTGCTGAAAACCCGAATAGAACTCCTGCCTCAGAAAGAAGGTCCATTGCCTTCATAATAGCAGCATAGTGTCCCTTTCCGCGCCGCAGATCCGTATCCTCTTCATATCCTTCTATGCTTATTGCAGGGACAATGTTTCCGATATTCACAATACGGTCTATCAGCTTTTCATCAAGGAGGCCGCCGTGGGTAAAGACATGAAATGCCATCTCCTTATGCCTTTCAAAAACATTTAGCAGATCCTTTCTGAAAAAAGGCTCGCCGCCGGATATAACGGCAAAGTATATGCCCATCTCATTGGCCTCATAGAGTATCCTGTCAATAACATCTACACTCAGCCCCTTATCTTTAATATAATTCCCTGAATAACAGCCAAAGCACTTAAGATTGCACAGCATTGACGGACTGATTACAATAAAACCCGGGGGATAAAAACCATTTTTATCCTGAAATTCTTTTCTCTTATTTGTGCCGAGAAGGAGTTGGTTTATGAAAAAACTCTTTACAAGCTGCTGCATGTGGGCAGGGTGCGTCTCCCTTAAAATCTTTTTTGCTACGATAAGGCTCGGATGGCCTGACTGGAATAGCTCCCTTATCCATCTTATTATCTTTATATAGTAATCCTTTTTTGCCAGCTTCTCTGCGAGATATGTAAACTTTATTAAAACCACATCAGGGCTGTTTCCAACCATGCTTAGCATGGCAACCATGATCTTTGTAATGGTATAATTCTTCAGGCGCTGATAATAACTCATTACTCCCTGTACTCCTTTCAAGGTTCAAGTCAGGCAGGATGCCTGACCTATTTTTTTATGGAATCATATAACCTGTTAATCTTCCACACAATTTTATATAAACCTTCCCCCTTAGTCAAGTTTTTTGTTTTTGTCAGATTTTTTTCTTGATTTTTCCGCCTTTCATTGTATATTAGTTGATACAAACGCAATAAATAAATTGTGGGGCAACCCTTCCTGTCTGCCGACAGGCTGGCTCGCAATGACGGTTAAAGAAGCTTTCTCAACTTCTTTTAAGTTGACACTTCCTTCTCTCTCCGCTACATTAATACCCATGCCCATGAAACTTGAACTAATAGTCCCAGTAAAAAGAAAACAGAACTGGAAGCGGAATTATCAGATTGCCCCTTTAGGCATGATGTATGTTGCTGCATTGACCCCTCTTGATATTGATGTAACAATTACAGATGAAAATATAGAAACAATAGACTTTGATAAACCTGTAGACCTTGTCGGCATTACCTCCATGACCGCTGAGATAAACAGGGCATACGAAATTGCCGGTGAATATAGAAAGCGGGGGGTAAAGGTTGTCATGGGCGGCATCCATCCATCCCTGCTTCCAGATGAGGCGATACAGCATTCAGACGCTGTTGTGGTGGGCGAGGCAGAAGGCGCGTGGCATGATGTGATAAATGATTTTAAAAAAAACCGGCTTAAAAAAATCTATTCGTCAGAGACCCGTCCCTCTCTTGAAAACATGGTCTTACCGAGAAGGGATATTATAAAAGGCAAGAGATATCTCACCTCAAATATTATCCAGACAACAAGGGGATGCCCCTTTTCATGCACCTTCTGCACAGTAACAAAGTTCTTCGGCAATGCTTACAGGTGCAGGCCCGTAGCAGATGTTATCAGAGAAGTAGAATCCCTTGATGGCGACTTTATAGTATTTATTGACGACAATATACTCGCAAATCCAAAGCGCGCCAAAGAACTCTTCAGGGCATTGATACCATATAAGAAAAAATGGGTCAGCCAGTCATCCATCAATCTGGCAAGGGATGATGAATTATTGAGGCTTGCAGCCAAAAGCGGCTGTATGGGGATGTTTATCGGCATTGAATCCTTTTCGCAGGAATCATTAAGGACGATAAAAAAATCTGTCAATCAAGGATTTCCCGCACAGGATTCAATAAAAAAGATTCAGGACCATGGCATTCTGGTTGAGGGGGCATTTATATTTGGACTGGATGGAGACAACAGGGATACACTCATGCGCACAGTGGATTTTGCTGTAAAAATGCGCCTCGCTGCGGCAAACTTTTTTGTGCTTACCCCGTTTCCGGGGACATCAGTAAGAGAACAGTTAGAGGGGGAGGGGAGGATCATTGAGCAAGACTGGTCAAGGTATAATAACTTTACTGTTGTTTTCAGGCCAAAACAGATGAGTCCTGAAGAGCTTCAGGAAACCGCCATCCTTGCAAAGCAGCAGTTTTTTTCTTATCCGTCAATAATAAAACGGCACTTTACAAAAAACCACTTTCCACCCACAAAAAAAACAATCTACTCCATTGCATGGAACATCTTCAGAAGAAGGTTAACAACAAAACGCACGTGAAGCGAGAGTTTGATTTTTTACGCAGTTTACTTGGGAATGCATTCAAAGCCTGCTGTTAAAAAGTGCTTATCAAAACAAAAGGCCTTTCTGATCTTCTCCTTCCTCATTATTCCAAAGCTTACAGAATCAGCATAGCTAAAATCCTGATCATTGTATTTTATCAGTATCTTTTCAGCGCTTGCCTCTATCTCTTCAGTTGAATATATCTTTAGAATCCTTGGGCTTGCCTTTAGCCTTTCAAGAAAATCAATAGCTGCCTTATGCCCCAACTCATTTAAGATTAAGATATATGCCTCTGCAATTACAAGATTACTTGTAATTAGGCTCCTGTAGTTTTTTAATAGCGAGGGAAAGATAAATGCCGCCTTTCTGTGATGTGCGTCATCCTTATCTGCAATGGCAAGCCATGCGCTGGTATCAACAAATATGCTTTCCTGAGGCATCATTTCCTTTTAGAAGTGATGTATTTGACAAGATACTTGTCATGTTTAGTTGATAAATCACCTTTGCCTGAGCTTCCAAGTCCAATAAGCCCCATTGCAGAATCCTCCTCCACAGGAAGCTCTTTTAAATATTTTTCAACACTCTCCCGTATGATCGCCGCCTTTGAAACGCCTTTCTTTTTAGACAGAACCCCCAGCGCCTCATCCTGCCTCGGCTCAATATATATCTGAATCGGTTTCTTTTTCAAGGCCTTCATGATATATAATATACATCACCTAATGTAATATGTCAACAGATAATATCCTAATTAGCTACATCATATAATCTGATATTATATTATCTATTTACCAGCAGCCTATTTATTATTAAATGGTGCAAACCCCGTTAGAAAGGACAGGGCTTTTACCCCACCCTTTCAATAAGGAATCAAAAGAAAAATGTCTGTCCTGATTTTTCATATTTCCCTTGAAGCAGACTTTGTCATGGGTGTAGGCATACTCTCTGACTTCCTATTTTGCTCCCCTTATTTTAACTCCAGAAACTCTCTTATTGTTATTATTTTTAGGCGGAAAGCCATATTCTTATGCTTTACCAGAACTGTTTTAGCCTAACCAGTTCTGTATCTGTAAATCGTCAATCCTATTAAAATGTTCTACATTATTTGTTATCAATACACAGTGATTGATAAAAGCAATGCTGGCAATTAAAATATCAAAATCTTCTATTATTTTGCCTTTGGATTTTAGATTGGCTTTAATCTTTCCAAATTGTTTAGCAGATTCTTCGCTGTCTGATAAAATAGTCAGATTCTTTTTGAACAACTCAATTCGCTTTAGATTTTCTTCAACTTTTTTGGAATTGTAAGCTCCAAAGTACAACTCGGCAAGAACACTGTTGGTTACAGCCAAAGAAAAGACACCAATTTCTTTGACCTTCTTTTTGAGGGATTCATTTCCATTAAGCAGGTAAATACAAGTATCTGTGTCTAAAAGATATTTCAAAAAATATCCCCTATCCTAACTGTAGATTTTCTGCTGGAATAAATATCTTTTATCTGTTCTTCTACTGTTCTATCATCTTCCCATGTGCCGCATATTGACAAAAATTCCTCGGTTGCAGATTTTTCATCATATTCAGGCTTTATAATCTCCTGCTTTATAAGATGGATAATTTTAACCAATTTTTTCTGCAGAGGCTCAGAAAGGTCCTGTATCTCTTTTAAGATTTCCTCTTCATATATTGTTTTAGTCTTCATGACAACCACCTCTTTTCTGTTTTGTTGGATAGCAGTTTTTTTATGTTGAGTTTTTTTTACTTGCTTTTTTATTTGATTTCCCTTTTGATTATCTTACTTAAAGTCTACCATATAATCCCTATAAAATGCAACCATCTCTACACTGTTTATCACAGTGCAAATATTAATGCTCTCATTATGTGCCTGTACCTTTTCCCCTCTCGCAAGACAGAACAAAAGCGCCTGTACCGATTTTCCATATTTCCCTTGAAGCAGACTTTGTCATGGGTGTAGACGCGACCCTCTGATCCCCTCTGATCCCTGTAAAGGGACAACACGATATCCACAATCCT
>CAKKST010000091.1:5593-6822 GCA_919903585.1 Nitrospiria bacterium
TGAAAACTCGTGGGCTGTCAGGTAAAATAGGGACTAAACTGTTACCGGACGCGAAGCGTCCGGGAGAACGCTTGAGTTAAGCGGCGGCAGGCTTTTTCGCCGTCCGCTTGAACGATTTGTTAGGTGTTTCTTCAGTCAATATCTTTTCCAGTTCTATGAATTCATATTCAGGCTTAGGGGCAAAAAGGTCGCCTTTAATTGTTTCAAGTTTTTCAATGGTCGCTTTTAAGGCGTATTCTGATTGGTCAATTCCAATCCATTTTCTCCCGTTTATTTGGGCTGATTTCAATGTTGTTCCTGAGCCGCAAAAGCAATCTAAAACTATGCTATCTGGATTAGAAGAAGTACGAACGATTAAATCCAATAATTCAGGATTTTTTTCTGTAGGATAGGTAGGATATTGAGGGTCTTTATATTCCCAAACATCTTGAACTCTTTTGCCTTCTCTTTCGTCTGCAAAAATTATTTTTCTTGGATTTCCAGTTGAAGACCACTCAATGAGTCCTTCCTTATCACATTGTTCAAGTGTTTCAACATCTGTTCGCCAATGTCGGCCCTTGGGTGGCATTATTCCTTTGAATGGCTGATTAGATTTTCCTTTTTCAGTTTCACCAGGGGCATGAATTGGCACAGTTGTATATCGTCTTCCTTGTTTGTCTATTTTAGAAAATAAATTTTCAATGTCTTTCTCGGTATATTTTTCTCTCGGCTCGTTCCATATTGGTTTTGAAGATTTTGTGTAAAAAAGGATAAGGTCTTTAATGTTGCCATAGCCAATTCTGTCAAAATTTTTGGGATTACATTTAATTCTTGTAATATCATTTCTGAAATTCTCTATTCCAAAAACCTCATCCATCATTACTTTCACATAATGTCCGATTTTGTAATCAATGTGTAAATAAATAGAGCCTTGTTCAGATAACAACTCTTTAAGCAGGATTAACCTTTCTCTTAAATATTCAATAAACTCTTTGCCTATAAGTTTATCAGAGTATGCAATATCCCCGTTTCTTGAATTACTAATAGTGGATGCTCTACCATCTGTAATTGTGAAGGTTCCATTTGTTGCAAATGGAGGGTCAATATACACCAGGTCAATTTTTCCTTTTAGTTTTCTGTTTTCTAAAAGGGAATTAAGAGCTTGAATATTGTTACCCTTAATCAGTAAATTCGCCATAGATTCCTTCCTATAGTTGATATAAGAACTCTCGTAACACTAAAGCGCTCAT
>CAKKST010000092.1 GCA_919903585.1 Nitrospiria bacterium
CCCTCTCCCGCAAGGGGAGAGGGAATCTTATTATTTCCCCTCCCTTGATGGGAGGGGATAAAGGGGAGGGTGAGGTTGCTCGCAATAACATTAAATATATTTTCCTATAGCAACTTGTTCAACGGCCCGGATAGTGTCTGATATGTCTTTATCTGCCCCACATATTTCCCGCCAATCTTCCCGTCCCTTGTAATAAAGAGGGTGGTCGGGGTTGTAACAATACCATAGAGATTTGCCACCTTGCTTCTTAAATCAAAGGCCATCTGAAATGACGGCCTCTCCTGCTCTATAAATTTTTTCAGCTCAAACTGTGTATCCTGAATCCCTATGCCGATGAACCGCACACCTTTTGGGCCGTACTCCTTATGTGCCTGCTCCATAAATGGCATGGAGTTATGAGAGCACGGGCACCACTGCGCCCAGAAGAAGATAACCACAGGCATACCCTTCTGTTCCTCAAGCCCCCACTTTTTCCCGTCAATCAGTTCAATGTCAAATAGCCCTGCTGTCTGGCCTATTTCAATTGACACAGCCTGAGGTTTATAATTATAGACAGCGAGGAGTATAAGGCCGAGGGCTATTAAAAGGATGATCCTGTTGGTATTCATTGTTTTAAAAGATCTTTGGGTGGAGTAAACTGAATGCTCAGGTCCTTATCCTTTTTTAAGATGCTGAGCTTTGACACATCAATCTTTCCTATCTTATTATTTGCTGCCTCTGTAAACCAGACATTTCCCTCTCTGTCTACGACAATATCAATGAGCTTGATATCCTTCAGGGGCATATCAATCTCTGTGAAGACTGCGGTAGTGGGATTGAATCTTACTATCCTTCTTCCGTATCTTTCGGAGAACCAGATCATACCATTCTTATCTGAGGTCAGCCCTTCAACAACCCCTCTGCTCGGAAGGGGAAAATCCTTAAAGGTTTCTGAGGAAGAAATGAATTTAATCAGCTTAAAATCCCTCTTGCTGGTAAACCAGATATTTCCGTTTTTATCTATTGTAAGCTCGCTTGCTGCACTAAAATCATAGGGGATATTATATTCCTTTATCTTGCCTGAAACAGGGTCAAGCCTCCCTAATTTGTTTCCCTGCGCCTCTATAAACCATATAATGCCATTTTTATCCACACCTATGCCTACCGGCTGGCACATTGGCGTCAGGATATCGTATTCCTTAAAGGTTTTTGTTTTGGGCTGGAAAGATCCTATCCTGTTGCCTGCAAACTCTGTAAACCAAATATTGTCCTTTTTGTCAATTACAATCCGCGAGGGATCGCGCTTTCTTTCAGGAAGTTCATATTCACTAAACCTGCCGCTTACTGGATCAAATCTCCCGATCTGATCCGCATTCTGTTCAATAAACCAGATATTATCCTTTGAATCCACTGCAATATCATATGGGTTGGAATCCTTAGTCGGTGTTTCGTATTCCCTGATCACCCCAGCCTTATTAAGCATTGCAATCTTGTTTCCCCTGTATTCTGAAAACCAGACATTGCCTTTAGAATCCACTGCAATACCGCCGGGAAAGCTGTGCTCTGTCGGGATATCATAAAAGACAAAGGCCGATTCCTTTTCCTGATTCAATTGCGCTTCCGAAATGGGGCTGAGGATAAGGGTGAAAACTAATACAAAAAAAAGGGCTGCTGCCTTCTTCATAAACCCCTCTCTCTCCTTCTGGAGGAGATTACAAAATATATTATTAAGCCTATTATTACAACACCGCCTATCAGGATTATCATATCCCACTTCTGGCCTCTTTTTTTCTCCGAGGCATCATGCCCGGCGCCATACGCCTTCTCCTGCGGTATTGCTGCCAGCTCTGGAATAAATCCGATCTTGTTTGCCTCCCTCTCTGCCTCTACAAACCATATATCCCCAGATAGGCTAATCGTAATGCCAATAGGCTGGCTCTGTATGGTTGGTATGTCGTGTTCCTTAAATACCGCACTCGCAGGGTCAAAAAGACCGATCTTGTTGCCTCTATTCTCTGTAAACCATATCCTGTCATATTTATCAATTGCAAGGCCGAGCGGCACGCTGGATGTAGTAGGCACAACAGCCTCATCAAACCTCTTCATCTCAGGCGAGTACATGCCGAGCTTATTGGCGCTTAGTTCAGTAAACCAGATATTCCCCTTTGAGTCTACAGCAATGTCAAAGGGATTTGCTGTTGGCGTAAGGATATTGTATTCAGTAATCTTGCCTGCCTGCGGCTCCAGCATCCCAATCTTGTTCGCATCAGCCATTGTAAACCACACATTGTTCTTCTGGTCAATTGCAATCCCTGCCGGCTTGCTGTTTGGGGTTGAAATGGTGTACTCCCTGAATGAGACGGCTGACACACTGAATCTTCCGATCTTATTTGCATTCCGCTCTGTAAACCATACATCCCCTTTGGAGTCTATTGCAATATTATATGGGCCTGAATCAGGGGTTGGGATGGAATATTCGGAGAATTCTTCCTTGGCAGGTGAAAATCTCCCGATCTTGTTGCCGAGAAGCTCTGCAAACCAGATATCACCTCTGGAGTCAATTGTAATACCTGCAAGGCTGCCAACAGATGATACAGAGAAGCCGCCTGTAAATGCCTTTCTATCTGTCTCTGAGAATCCCCATCTCGCTGTATCCGCCCCTTTTGCTGATGGTAATTTATATTCTGAAAATTTTGTGGTTTTGGGATCAAATTTGCCGAGGGCATTGTTCCCCTGCTCTGTGAACCACACAATGCCGTTCTTATCAACAGCAATCTTAAACGGCTGAGAATAGGGGGTAGGAAGAATGAATTCCTTAAATATCGTTTGGCCTGTTTCCTTCTTTGCAGCAGGTGTTTTCTCGTGATCGGATGCGGCAAAGGCAATAGTATTATTTATAATTGCTACGATTATAAAGGCGCTAATTGTCTTCTTCCAGTAACGCATCATTCTGTTGCTCACTCCTTTATTATTTCCCCCTCACCTTAATCCTCTCCCCGGCGGGGAGAGGAAATAATTTAAGATTCTCTCCAAAACGAGTATAGGAGGCAATCAAATATCCTCCTATTTCACCATGAGAAAAAATAAATAAGATCCCCTCTCCCCTTGTGGGAGAGGGTTAGGGTGAGGGGTATATCACCATGTAAATGTCGGCTCATACATATGCCTCATCTGCCAGTTGGCATCCTTGTAGCCCTCTGCCTCTCTGGTGAGAGTCAATGTCTCTTCCTCGCCAACCCTCTTTCCTGCCCTGTATTTTCCAACAGAAATCTGCCTCTGGCGGTTTACCCTGTAAAACTCACCCACATCAAGTGGCGGCATGCCCATGCCAACCCCCATTGAGGCATTATGGCATGAGTTGCAGCCATGCACCTTTGCATGATAGCCGCTCTTTACAGTGCCAACTGCGATTAATAGTCCGACCAGCAAAACAGATATGCTTACTATTAGCTTCCTGCTGCTGCTTAATTTTACCTTGCCCTCTTTCTTTCTGTGCAAAAAAGGTAGAATCAATAATGACAGAAAGATAATGATGGGCAGGAAGAATGTCCCTATAATCTGAAATTTCTTTAGATTCCCTGTAAGATACCAGAAGGGCTGAAAGAAAAAGATAGAATACCATTCCGGCCCCGGGATATACATGCCGTCATCCGGCATTGGCGGAACCAGCGGATCTGAAGGAACTCTAAAATAATAAGATAATATCAACAGCGCCGCAAATATAATAGCCACCATAATGGTTGATTGCACCAGATGATGGGGATAAAATCTTCTCCCCTTTTTGTGTTCGCCTTCCTTTTTCATTTTGCCACCCCTGCCTTTTTATATCCGCAGTTACACAATGTTCGGACATATTTTACCACACCTTTTATCTCATCCTCAGTTAATGTATAATCAAACGGAGGCATGCTTCTTGAAAACCCAATAGCAGGCCCTCCCTCTTTTACCACTTTAAAAAGCTGTTCGTCGCTTCTGGTTGAGAGATAATTCCCGTCTGTGTGGTTTCTCGGAGGAACCTCCATCGCCTCTGCCTGCGGGCCATTACCCCTGCCATTTTCCCCATGGCATGGGGAGCAATACATCATATAATTGGACTTAGCCTCTGCCTCCTTGCCCTTCCATGCGTCTAATGCTGTATAGCCCTCCTCCTGCGATGTAGCTGATTTTGCCTTTTTGTTCTCTTTTTTGCTTTCTGCCATGAGGGTAATGTTAAGATAAGACAGGATACTTATAACTACTATAATAAAAAGCGCCGTCTTCATTCTTTTTCTATTCATAAGCCTTCTCCTATAGGGGATTTAATAAATGTCTTTTTGGGGTTAACATTAAAGCGGCCCAGAGATACCATGTTTTCTGACCATCTTAAAGTGTACAAATAGGAATAAAGCAGAAAGAAAAGGTAAAATCCAAATATGTGTAACAAAACTGCGGCCAACAGTGAATGCAGAAAGTATCGGGTCCTTTAATGCCTCACCTATTACCGGCCAGCTCCCAATATAATCTGTCCACAGGACAAGGACCCAGTAGCCCCTCCAGTCCCATGGCAGTATGCTGCCTGTAACAGTAAAGAGCATCACAATCATAAACATTGAAAGCCCTGAAAGCCAGTTCAGCTCCCTCGGCTTTTGATACGCCCTGTGCACTATTACACTCATCATGTGAAAGAAGACCATAGCAACGAGGAGTGTAGCGCCCCATCTGTGCATATTTCTCATCAGCCAGCCGAGCGGCACAGAATTACTCAGATATTGGATGCTCTCAAGTGCGCTCTCCGGTTTTGGCACATAGAAAAAGAACATAAAGACACCTGTTATTACCTGAAGCATAATAATAAACAGGGCAAGTCCGCCAAAACAATAAAATAGAGTAACATGCTCCGGGACAGGATATTCAAGCTGTTTTCTTATCCACTTCCTAATATCCGTCCTTTCATCAAGCCAATCATATATCTTTGAGAACATCCTCTCCCCTCCTCCATATGTAGGGGCGAACGGTCGTTCGCCCCTACTATTTATTATCCCTTTTGTGGTGGCAGGTCTTCCTTGTCCAGTTCGCCTGTAAAGTCTATCTTCCAGTTGTTTGTCTGCTTATCAAGCTTAAGATAGATATAGCTTTCTGTCTTGTATTCACCAAAGGATGAGGGGAGGATCATCTCTATGGTCACCTTTGCGACATCCTTTTCAATATCTGATTTAAGCGCCTTTACCTTCATCCCCTCGGGATAACGTTTGACAATATCCCTGAACCTGTCCTCTGTAAGCCTGACATCTTTTGCATTTGTTAATCTATAAGCCTCTGAAATTGCCCTTGTGCCGCCCGTGCCGGTAAATTCATAAAATTTTGTAACCACAGCCTCCGGGGTCTCCTTAGGCGGCGCAGAGGTTCTGCTGCAGCCTATAGATAGGAGGACTAATAACAGAACCAAACTAAATTTCTTCACTAAACTCACCAGAGCAGTATTCCCTCCCTCTTTTGTCATTCCCATTCTTTTTTCTTTTACCATGCCTATACTTTTTTTTATCATTCCTGCAAAAGCTGGAATCTAAAGGTATAAAAAATTAGATTCCTGCTTTTGCAGGAATGACATTCACTCAACTCCATAAGAAAAGATAGGGCATACCCAGTTAACTGTTAACAATTAACTGTTAACTATTGACTGTGGGTATGCCCTACTCAATTCTACAAACTACATGAGACTTCTTTTATATTATAGCTTATCTACCTTCTGGACCTCTACCTTCTCGCCTGCTGGCAGGAGGCCTCTGTATTTATTAGCCTCTTCATAATCGCCAACCTGCAGTGATGACGGACCCTTTGGACCATCAACAAAGAAGGTGCCTCTCATCTCAAGGTGTAATGGGCCGCAGAACTGCTGGCAGTAGAACTCATACTCGCCAGCGATATCAGCAACAAACTCGCTGACAACTGATACACCGCGGGGCGCTGCAATATTGGTCTGCATGCCATAAGGACCATGTATGGTAAAGCCCATGGTAACATCCGGGTTCTTTGTAAGGCCTGCTGCCTTATCAATGTTGGTAAATATTATTCTTACCTTGTCACCCTTGTTTACCCTGATATTCCTCGGGACATAACCATAGGAGAATCCTCTGATATGCACCTCTTTTACATCACCCTTTTGCACAATACCCGGCTTCTCAGTGTCCTTTGGCATATAATAGACCTTTGAAAGCCCCTTATGCAGCGGATGAAGCGCTGGTGTTGCCTTCTTTATAAGGCCTCCCTCTTCTGCCTGTCCCATTGTCCAGTCCTTGACAAAGGTTGCAAATATGGACTTTGCATTGTGAGGCTCGCCATCCACAGGGGTTATCTTTAAGGTCTTGCCATAGGTCTTGCTCTTCTCATTGACATCAATCATCTCAAAGTTAACAGGATAAACAATACCTGTTGCACTGAAAAGACCTGTTGAGAATTTGTTTAGCGCAGTAACATAATTCATGTCAGCGCTGACGTTGATGTGGCCAATCCTGTAGTGAACTGGATACTCATCAACAACCTCAAGCTTGTTTAAATCAACCTTCACAACGCTGTCTGCAACAAAACAGCTCTCATAGGCATATTTTGACATCAGCTTATCAGGAGTAACATGCACCCCAGGTTTCGGCACATAGGGTTTGCCGTCTGTCCAGTAGGCATCCATAACAGTATGGAGCGGACCAGCTCCTGTTGGAATGACCTTTTTTACTGCCTGTTTTGCGATGTCAATAATGGTCATTGTTGAAGAGAGCTTGTCACTCACAAGGACATACTTGTTATCTGCTGTAATGTCATGTCCATGCGGGTTCTTGCCAACCGGTATCTCCTTGATCAGCTTAAATGGATCTGTGGAGAATACCATCGTTGTGCTGTGATAGTAATTCCCTGAAAATACGAATTTACCGTCCTTTGTTACATCCAGATAGTCAGGCGCGCTCGGCGCTGGCGGGACATCAATTACCATGGTTCTGCCAGTGGCAATATCTGTCTTACCCATCTTGCCTGTAAGCTCACCTGTGGAAAAGAGAGTCTTCCCATCCGGACTCATTGAGATATGATGAATACCAAATGGAAACGGTAAACCAATTATCCTCTCCATAAAACTTGTCTGGAGATTGATTACACCGATGGTATTTGCACCCTTATCATTTACATAGAGGTACTTGCCATCAGGTGTGCCATTCTTGTTCCCTGCGTTAGTACCAGAAAATACCGGCTCATGAAGATCAACACCGACGAGTATGTGCCTGTAGGTCCTCATACTCGGCTGACCGATGATTGCCACAGAGCCGTCCACACCGCCTGCATTATACAGGAGCATGGGGTCTTGTAGTGGCGCATCATTGGGCGCTGACTCTTCAACAAGCCAGTCTGGCGTTACCCTCGCTGCAAAACCAATTGATGGATATACAGCAAGGCTAAGCAGGGCTAATATGAAGAGCATTTGCTTTTTCATTCCTTAACCTCCTCTTTTAATTCACATTATTTTGCTGCCTTGCGGTTACCACCCTCAACAAAGCCGCCGCCTTTGAGATCGCCGCCGCGGCCGCCTAACTGTGCCTCAACAATCTCCTGTAATTCCTTAAACTCAGCGCTCTTATTGGCATTAAGCGGTGTTACATCATTAGCTGATGGCTGATAAGGGGCATCAGAAATCGCCCTTAAGAAGGCCACCACATTCCAGATATCCTGATCAAGGAGGACATTCCCCCATGCAGGCATGACATCGGCCAACTCCACAGCGCCTCCGCCGCCTTTAATTGCGCCAAAGATCTGTAGATTGGTTCTCTTGTTCATGTAGTCGCCCTTTGTCAATGGCCTTGGCCTCGGATCCATCTCAATGGCATTGGGGCCGTCACCCTGACCTTGCCAGCCGTGGCAGGAAACGCAATAGAAATAAAACCACTGCTTCCCCTGATTCGGGTCTGCGCCTGCTACACCGCTCTTTGCAAAGGTTGCTGACCATGAATTTGTCCACTGATCCCTTGCCTCTGCCTCGCTGAGTTTACCAACTGTCTTCTTCCTGTCCCACATCTCTGTCTTGCCTGTTCCCTTTGCATAGCCGCTCTCGAGCTTTTCAATGGTTGCGCCCTTTGACCTCTTGCCAACACCGGTCAGATAGTCATAACCCTTGATGCCGTATGTGGTGCCTCCCTTGCCATCAAGCATGTCCACTGACTCCTTGCCATAGTTATCCCTTGCCTTTTTCAGGACATCATCGGGCTGCACAGGCCTCTTCTCCTCTGCTGCAATGGCAAATGATGCTGCAAATAAAACAACTAAAACTAATACTGCTGCCTTTAATAAACCTTTCATCGTTTTTCACCTCCTCTCTTTATTTAAATTTACAGTTACATAGCTTGCTTAGATATGCTACAAGCTCCTTAATCTCTGCATCTGTCATGGACTTTCCCCACGGCGGCATCATGGTAGACTTGCTTGTTGCAGCGCCGCCATCCCTAATAACATTCTCCACATCCGATGTTGTAAGTTTTGCCATCTCTGCTGTATCTGTATGATTTTTTGGATTGACCGGCTGGTCATTTGTTGCATTTATCCCATTACCCTTCCCTGTCAGGCCATGGCACTGCGAGCAGTACCATTTGTAATTCTCCTCTGCACTAACAGCAAAGGCCTGGCCTATACCAATAAACATTACCAATAAGAGGACTAACAAAACAGGAGTGAACCTTCTTATCATTGTATTCTCCTTTCAATATATATGAAGTAGGACAGGCGTCCCGCCTGTCTGACTGGTAGTCGCAGGTTCAACCTGCGTATTTAGCGCACCCTAAAGGGTGCGGCTACCATCTAATGTCATTACCTATTTAAATGTTGTTACATACTGAGCAACATTCTTCATATCATTATCATTCAGAATACC
>CAKKST010000093.1 GCA_919903585.1 Nitrospiria bacterium
GAGCGGGTGGCGGGATTCGAACCCGTGACCCCCAGCTTGGAAGGCTGGCGCTCTAACCAACTGAGCTACACCCGCACACACAACAACTCTTAACTTGTAACTTACAACTCATAACCACCTTCTTTCGTTAAAAGTTATCAGTTACCTGTTAAAAGTTAATTCCTGGTGGGGAGGGGAGGGTTCGAACCTCCGAAGCCTACGGCGACAGATTTACAGTCTGTTCCCTTTGACCACTCGGGAACCTCCCCATGGCAACCTTACGGTTGCACTCTTAACCCTTAACTATTAACTGATAATTTCTTAGGGTTAAAGGTTATCGGTTATTGGTTATCCGTAATTTTGCGCCAGCATTTTTTTTGGAGCTGGCGAAGGGAATCGAACCCCCGACCGTCTGATTACAAATCAGATGCTCTACCGACTGAGCTACGCCAGCCTTTAACCACCATTATTTGTTGGTAAATCAACAGGTTATATTGCTTTAATACAAAAGACACACTTATCCACTGTTCTCGGAAAGTGAACATTTTAACGGATAAATTCTAATATGTCAAGAGGAAAAAGCGTATTTGTCAAGCCAATTTAGAAATGTCCTGTTTTTATGTTATAGCCTCCACGAGGTCTTCCTTAGCTTTATTTTTTATGCCAAGATTGAATCTCCTACATGGATGATCTACAGAAGGAATATATGTCTTTCTCCTCCGGAATATAAACGGTTGTTTCTGCCGTCTTTCCAGCCTCATAGTTATTTCTTTGAATCCTAAGCAGATACCATTATACGTTATTACCATTGAGCCGTCTATCCTTATCTTCTACAATAACCTTCTCAACCCAGCAAAGGCAATAGCAGAGATTAAGAAGAGATTATTGCTAAAAAGGGTAAAACGGTAAGGCTGTTCATATCGCTTCTTTATAAAACCTTTATGCCCCATGTTATCTGACATTGCATATCTTTCAAGCAATGCTCACTTCTAATCGCTTTCCCAATGCCTTAGCAACCCTCTCTAATGTGGACAGCTTTATATCTTCTGCATGATTCTCAATCCGTGAAATTGCAGTTTTTTTGGTTTTAAGCCTGCGCGCAAGCTCTTCCTGAGTCAATCCTGCTGTTTCACGCGCCTGACGGAGCATTAATCCTACTTTAAACTGCTCATAGCCTTCCTCAAAACCTTCAGCAAATTTCTTGTCTCTCTTTTTTCTTTCACTTATATATTTTCTTAGGTCACTCATTGTTTTGTCCTCCTTTTTAAAAAGTCTCTTCTATAAGCCTCTGCCCTTTCTATTTCAGATTTAGGCGTTTTCTGGCTCTTTTTTATAAGTCCATGGGTTAATACAACAACAGAATTGTCAACAAAGAAACAAAATATCCGATAAGCATTTGAGCCGAATTGAATCCTGCACTCCCATATTTCTTCTGTTCCAGTAAGTTTCTTAAAATATAAAGATGGAACTATATCCATATCTTCTAATAGCCTGAGGACCCATGTTATTTTCTGTGCAACCTTAGCAGGTAAGGAATCAAGTAAGTCCTGCACAGGGCATTTGCCATCAGAGGTCTTATAAAAAATGACCGTTCTTTTCACGCTTATATGTTAACCTACATGTTAACTTATGTCAAGGATTTTTTAGTGAGGCGGCTTTTCATAAGGCTCGCCTCATAGGCGGCGTCGGCTGCGCCCTCGGATAGCCGCAACTCCGATAAGCGGTCAGAGGCAGGGCTTTTGGGTGTTAAACCTCAAGCGTTCTGTTAGCTGCTGTTGCGGGCAGGCTTTTAAAAATTTCTCTTCCCTTCATATTTCCCTTGAAGCAAACTTTGTCATGGGTGTAGACCAGAGCCTTCCGACCCTTCTTTCCCCTCTATCAAGAGGGGATTAAGGGGTGTGTTTTCCCCACGTGAAATGTCAATTTTGGTGCCTGACTCTCTTAGTTCCATATCATCTTATTGACCTTCTTATCCGCACACCTTCAGGGGTAATAATAACCAGATTTCCTTTTATGTCTTCCATCTTGATGGACTGATAATATTTTTTGAATATCATAAGTGTTTCATCAACAGGTCTCTTATATATTTTAGCGACAACAATTCCTCCACATTTTACAGGGGGAAACCTGAACATTCTTGTGAAGTCTTTATCCATGGTAATAATGACCATATTCTCCTTACACGCCTTCTCATATACCTCATCATCAGAAATACCAGAAAGGCCACTATCCCTGATGCTCAGGACATCATTTCCGAGATGCCTTAAATAATCAATAATGGGTTCAAAGAGGTTTTCATTGGCAAAAACCTTCATGCCGTAACCCCTGCTTCTTCATCAGCAAGAATAGAGGCATATAATAAACATGCCCTGATGTCCTCATCAGTAATATTCGGATATGCCTTTTTAATCCCTTCAAAACTCTCTCCTGCAGCGAGAAGATCGAGTATGATATGTACAGGAATTCTGGTTCCCTTAATACACGGTTTGCCACTGCATATCTTCGGATTAGATACTATTCTTTCAATACTTGTATTCATATCTTTAGCCTCCTTAATATTCGTTTTTGTGATTTTTTTGATTGTTGACACCTCTCATAAATGCCTCTTACTCACAACATACACACTACCTTCAAAAGCTTGTTCATTTTACCCCTTTCCTTCTACAATTGCAATCTCCTCTGGGGTTAGTCCATAAAGTTCATAGACCATTTTATCTATCTGGCGTTCAGAGACGAGGGCTTCTGTTGCTGTGTTGCTGTTAATTTCGATTAATTAGAACCGTCCCCCCGCTTCCGCTTTCCACAATCGCAATCTCCCGCCCACTGCCCGCAGATAATGTGCCCGTCCTTTTTTTGTTATTATTTCCCCTCTATCAAGAGGGGATTAAGGGGTGCGATTCAAGAATCAATGCATTTTTTTGCATATCTGAAATCCATTCATCCTTGAGCTTCACCGCATCAAGAAATCCACGCACCCGTTCTATCTCAACAAGCGCCTTATTAATCTTTGGGGTTATAGTAAATTTAGGTTTAAACATCTTCTCCCCTCCACAATCGCAATCTCCTCTGGTCTGAGATTATAAAGTTTATAAACAAGCTGGTCAATTTATTTTTTGTATTTACAGGCTTTGGAAATATGGGAAGCGTCCATCTATTTCACCTCCACAACCCAATCTCCTGCCGGATAATGTGCCTGTGGCTTTTCTCCCTCGCAAGGCAGAGCAAAAGAGCCTGCCCTGATTTTCATATTTCCCTTGAAGCAAACTTTGTTATGGGTGTAGACCAGACCCTGCTGACCCTTCTTTCTCGCAAAAAACCCTGCCCTTACCCGTTCAATTCCGAAACCGAAGAAACTCTTTTATAAACAACATCCTCAAATTTTTTGAAGTGTTCCGCTCCGCATTTGATTTTAAGTTTTTCACTGCCCCTTAATTCCTGTTCTTCGCCTTTTGTCTCAGCCACAAAATAAATTTTCTTTTCTCCCTTGAAAACTATTGCCCAGTCAGGATTGTATGTGCCTATGGGGGTATTTATCTTGAACCAAAAAGGAAGTTTGAAAAAGAACTCAATGTTCTCGTGGCTCTCGCAGTCTCTGGCAAACTGATTTTCAATGGATGAGTCAAGCGGAATGTAGTTCTCATAAATGGTCTTGTCCTGTTTACTTACAGTGAATGTAAATTGGTCAAGATATATTTCCAGTTCGTTATTTTCAAACAATGCCATTTCATAAACCTTGCCGCCGATTTTTTCGTATTTGATGCCGTCCACCATCAACCCATAAAGCGCTGATTTAACGGCGGATACAGCATTGTCCATGAATAACTGCGGGTTGAGCAACGCCTCGCTCATCCTGCCGGACTTCTTAAGTATTTCAAGGATGGTGTGCCGCGTCAACTCTGTCTTTGACTGGATGTAGGCAAGCATATCAGGCATCTCAAACCCTTCTGCTCCATAGTCTATCCCTGCATCACGGACTAAAATCCCGCCGACTCCTTCTCCTGTTATCGTTAATCCGTGAGTAATGGCGCGAATAGCTGGTTTCTTGGTTTCAGGCATATCCTTAACAGCCTTTGCAGCCAACGTAATCAACTCGTCAGTCTTGTAATCAACACTGTATCTGGTATGGAATTTTATCTTCTCCCAAATCTCAAGAAACTTAGGGTCAGCCTCAAAACCTCTACGGAAATTAACCTTTTTCCTGTCTCCTTTGTTCTTCACTCTGCCTGTAAAATCAACCCCGCAATCCTCCTGTATCTCTTTTTGCAATGCCTTGGCAAAGTCTTCATAACGTTCATTGGCTACAACCGTTAATTTATTGATGTTGCGGTCAAATATTCGCTGCCCCTCTTGATTAACTGACAGACGCAAGCCCCTGCCTATTTCCTGCCTCTTCTTGATTTCAGACTTGGTCTCGTTCAAAGTGCATATCTGAAAAACATTCGGGTTGTCCCACCCCTCCCGCAAAGCAGAGTGGCTAAAGATAAAGCGGAGCGGCGTAGCAGGGTCAAGCAGTTTCTCTTTGTCTTGCATTATCAGTTTGTAAGTGTCATAATCAGCTTGACTTTCGCCTTCAGTATCTTTCACCCTTCCCTTGCTATCCTGTGAAAAATAGCCATTGTGAACATCATCAACGGTGTATGGCAAAAGTCCATTGTAAGCAGGTTTGGAAACCTCTTGCCGATATATCTCCTCAAACCACCCGGCAAATTTGCCTTTTATAGGGTTTCCGTTTAAATCATAATCACGGTAGTTTTTCACCTTGTCTATGAAAAACAGCGAAAGGACTTTGATACCTCTGCTCTTATAAACACGCTCCTTTTTGAGGTGTTCTTCAACGGTTCTGCGGAGCATGAATTTCATGACCTCGTCATTCATCCCGCCCTGCGTTTCACCTATTGAAAGCATCAACCCATTGGTAAGGGTGATTGTTCCGCTGCCCGCATCAATTTCATCAATGATAAACCCCTCTTTGTAAATCTCCCGCTGTTTGCTGAGTTTATAAATATCGTCACCGGCATTGACAGTAACGGATTTCTTCACCACTCCCTTATCCGTATTGCAATCAATCTTGATTTTCGCAACGATTTTGGTTTTGGCTGCATTTATCTTCTCCAACCGAATGAATGCCTCATTCATGGCATTCTCGCTTACGATCGAGTCAACCTCAATCTGCTTCACAAGACCCAAATCATAAGCCTTTACCGGATTGAGGGAATACACAAGATTGTAAAGGTTGGTGTGGGTGGCGGAATAGCGAAGGGTGCAAAGAGGATTGAGATTTGCAATCGCCTTTTTACGGATGTCTGTTTCCATATTCTGCGGTTCATCAACAATTACAATCGGATTGGCGCTCTGGAGGAATTCAATGGGTCTTTTGCCGGTGAGCTTGTCATTGGGCTTGTTGATGATGTTTTCATCTTTGGCAAAGGCATCAATGTTTATAACCAATATCTGAATGGCATTGCCGGCAGCAAAGCCTCTTAGATTGGAAACTTTCTTGCTGTCATACACATCGTAATTGATCTGAGCCTTGTCATAAAGGGTCTGGAAGTGCTCATGGGTGATTTGCAGGTTTTTTAAAACGCCTTCACGGATGGCGATTGACGGAACTACAATCACAAACTTCTTGAATCCGTATAACTTATTGAGTTCGTAGATGGAGCGCAGATACACGTATGTCTTGCCTGTGCCTGTCTCCATCTCAATAGAAAAGTTCATCCCCTGCAATGCTATATCGCCGCCATAATGCACATCAAAGGACTTATCAAACGCCTTACTGAATGCGCCGATTGTCAAATTAGCGAATTCCCCTCTATCAAGAGGGGTCTGGGGTGTGTTTATGCCGTTGCGTTGCTGTATCCTCTTTACATTCTCCCAAATCTGCTCCTCGGTCAAGGTAAGTCTATTCCCCACGCCGTTCTCGGAAAGCAGCGCACCTGTAGCAAACAGCGAAAACTCAAAGTCCCCGCCGCTCAAAGGCTGGCCCTCAAATATATCCGTGACGGCTCTGATTGCCACTATCTGGTATTCCTGATTGCTGTCAAAGTGGAGTTTCATAAATTTTACCTTCGCAATACATATTCGCTAATCAATGCCAATATATTAAAACTATTAGAAGCTATAACCCTTTGTTCTTATTTAACTATTAAAACTATTTTCTAATAGCTTTCTAATAAATTTACTAATAGGTTACAAATTTATTAGAACCCATTTTGGTTTAGCATCACTGCCGACATTTCTAATTCTATTTTCCCTGCGCAGTTCAGATAACAGATTGTTTATCTTTATCTTTTTCTGTTTATCGTTCATCCAGTCAGGCAACTTTTCCCAAAGAAGTTCATCCACGTCAGCCCTTTCTACAGAACTGTGTTCTCTAATGGCCTTTTCAATCAGGTCTAAGTAATACGCTTTATCAAAAGGTCTGTTTTTAGTATAAGCAGCTTTCTGTCCGGACTGTTGGGCAACTTTTGCAGAAATATAATAATTAGGCTTTCTGCCTTCAATTAGCTTTTTATCTCTTAAATGTCTTTCTTCTGCTTGTGTAAGCTTCTTTTTCTTTTGTACCTTATCCAGCATGATGATTTCATCCAGCGTTAAATCGCCGTTTAATGCTAATACCCTTGCAAAATCCAAATCCAGCACCTTGCCGATTACCGTTACCTTTACTTTTCCACCGGACAAGTCATATTCCGGCATTGGGAAAAACCGATCCCTTTGGTAGTTAAACATTTTCCTTATGCCTCCGCCTGCCGTATCGACCATCTTTAGATTAAACATGGCTGTTGCCAGAAACCTGTTGCGGTAGTGTTCTTCCGGCGCATCCTCCTTGACTACTTTTTCCACAGAGCCGGGTATAAAACTGCCAAGATTTGTAAATATCAACTGGTCTTCCATCTCAATTACATTGATACGGCCGACCTTCGTGTAATCCTGATGCGCTATACAATTGTTTATAGCCTCACGGATTACAAACGGTTCGTACTGGTCAACCTCATCCGGGAAAAGAGTTCCGTCTTTGATATAGCGGTATTTAAGATTGCGGATTTTCGCATATATCCTGTCAACCGCAAGCAATAGAGGGCAGCTTTCAATGTGATAGTCCTTTTCACTTCCTTTAATGTCTTTCAGCACCCAGCGTATTTTTGCTTCAGCCGGATTAATAAAATGCTCGGATTCTGATTTTCCTAAGAGGATTATTGCTGCACGGGTAATCTTGCCTTTGATTGTTACTTTGGCTTTGTTCAGAAAGGTGATATCGTCCCATCGATCTATATCCTTTGCTTGCTCAGCAAACTTGTTCTTGTAGTTTTCCCGCGCTTTCGTTATAGCTACCCGATCAAGGTCTC
>CAKKST010000094.1 GCA_919903585.1 Nitrospiria bacterium
GCTCATGCACTGTTGAGGTCACCTCTTCAACGGCTGTTGCAGACATCTCATTGCTTCGCGCTGACTGCTCTGCTGTCGCTGCTATCTGGCTGCTTGCTGAGGCTATCTGGTCTGAGCCTTCTCTTAGTTCTAATACAATATTGCGCAGGCCTGTAATCATTTTCTTACAGGCATTGCTTAGCGCGTCCTTTTCTGATTTTGGCGTTATGTCATTCCGCAGGTCTCCTTCAGCAATGGCCTCTGAAACCTTTGCCATTTCTTTGAGGTATAAGACCATGTCCTTAAATGCATTTCCAAGGACATCTCTTTCAGATTTTGGAGATACATCCATATTTAAATCCCCCTGTGCTATGGCATCGGCTGTATGCGCCATGGACTTAAGATACACGGTCATATTTTTAAAGGCGTTGCCCAGAACATCCTTTTCAGATTTTGGGGCCACTTCAACATTTAAGTCTCCTTCTTTTATCGCACCTGCCGCATGGGCCATGTTTTTCAGATATACAATCATTTCTCTGAATGCATTGGCCAGTATCCCAACTTCATCCTTTGACCTCATCTCCACATCCACATTCAGATCCCCTGTTGCAATCTTCTGTGAAGACTCTGCCATCTTATAGAGAGGTTTCACAATACTCCAGATAATGAGGTAGGCCATAAAGCCGGCAACAAGGACTGTAATAACCGTGACGGCTATATAAATCATTAATGCAAACCTTGCCGTTTTTTTAAGCTCTTCGGCCTTCAGATTCAAATCCTTTGCAAATTTATCTTCCACCTCTTTCAGGAGGTCTATCTTGCCCGTCATCATCTTGAACCAGTAGCTGGGATCGATCCCAAAGCCTCCGCGGTCCGCCTTCTCAAGGGCAATCTTTCTCATCCTTGCGACCTCATCTATAAACTGACCCTGCAACTTGTTCCTGTAAAATTCTTTCTGCTCTGATGTTGCAAGGGAAAAAAACATGTTTGTATAGAGCTCCTGCCCGGTTACGAATGAGGCAAATTTGTTGAACGCTCCAGGGTCAAACCTGTTCTGCACAAAAGCTCTGCTCAGGAAAGCCCTCTCCTTTCCTGCCATCTCCTTTGCTAATAGGAGGTTGGTATAAACAGATGTTATTGCAGAAATCTCTGCACTGGTGCTCACCTTAGCTATGTGGGCAATAATGTACAGAAAAGAATCATTCATTTTGGAGTAATACTCAAACATCTCTCCTCCAGAGGCCGTCAGTCTATCAATGGATGCCCGCTTTTCTTTAATCTCGTCAAGGCCCCTTAATGCACTGTCAATGGTGCTTTTGAAAACAACCCCGAATTGGCTTGGGTCAAAACCCTTCAGAGACGCATGGATATCCGTTATCATCTTGTCCGTCTCTATTCTCTGCGAAGAGAGCTCTGAAGCGAATGCTTTTCCTTTGCCACCCAGGAAAAGGGCTGTAGCGCCTCTTTCTTTCTGAAGCTCGTGGACCAGCGAGCCTACCTTGACAGCAAGGTCTGAAAGGACATCTACTATCTTCATCTCCCCGGATAATCTCGATTTCTCAAGTATCCCACTGCCTGAGAAAAAGAGGAGACCTGCTATTGGAAAGATGAGCATCAGGATAAGTTTATTTCTTATCTTTAGGTTGTTTATGAAATTCATATTACCCTCCTTAATAAGTTAAGAGGGCGAGGCATCGCCTCGCCCCTACAATTTATGCATTTAATGCTGCGGCCTCTTTATTTGCTTCATTGTTGACTTTAGCAGCTATCTGCCGCCATTCACCATTATTTAACACCTTTTTTATATCAAGGAGTATTATTATCCTCTCCCCTATCTTTCCGACGCCTGTGATATAATCTATCCCGATGCCTGAGACCATATCAGGCGGAGGCTCTATGGAGTCTGCAGGAAGACGGAGGACTTCGGATGCGGCATCAACAAGAAGGCCGACAACCCTTCCATCCATCTCTGCTACAAGGATCCTGCTTGCCTTTGTCCTGTCCACCCTGCCGAGGCGGAACCTCTTTTTCAGGTCTATAACAGAGACTATCCTTCCCCTCAGGTTTATTACACCTTCAATAAAGTCAGGCGTATCCGGCACCTTTACTATCTCAGGCACCCTTACTATCTCTTTAACATTGGAGATATCAACTCCAAATAACTCCTTCCCGATTTTAAATCCAACAGTCTGAAGGCTCTTACTCATTCTTGTCTCCCTTAATTTGCTCCGAAAATCCCCAATTGCATTATCCCGGCAGCAATGTAGGCACGAATCCCTGCTTAATACATGCAGGGACATGTTTATTCGTGCAAAATATAATCCTTATTTAAACCACAGAATAAACCATGCTACATATTACAAAGCAATTATCGTGCCATCAAGACTTTTATAATTGTCAGATAATCATAGCGCTTGTTTTAAAAGGTGAATATAAAACAGGAAGGTAATATTTTTTTGAGTGTAAGTAAATTTTAGGCAGAAAATATGTTAAGTTTCTGAACTGTGGTTGTTAATATTCTGAACAGTGTTACTCTTTTTCTATCTCGTAGTCCTTCAGTTTTTTCCACAGCGTGGTGCGGGAGATGCCCAGATTCTTTGCTGCAAGGCTTTTATTGCCCATTGCATCGTTCAGTGACTTTATTATCAAATTCCTTTCAACAGCATCCAAAGAACCGCCTCCCTGCGCAGCAGGCGATTCAGATTGTATGGGGCTAACAGCCCTTTTTTGCTCAGCATACACTATCTCCGGCGGAAGGAGGTTTGGATTGATAGCGCTGTCTTCTGCAAGGATTATTGCACGTTCAACAACATTCTTTAATTCCCTTATATTCCCCGGCCAGTGATATGAGAGAAGCAGCCTCTCCGCATCTTTGGAAAATCCTTTTACTTTCTTCCTGAATTCCCTGTTAAACTGGCTGACAAACATAATCAAAAGAGACGGTATATCTTCCTTCCTCTCCCTCAGCGGAGGTATAAAGATCGGCATTACATTTAGCCTGTAAAAAAGGTCCTCCCTGAATCTCCCTGCCTTCACCTCTACAGGAAGATCCCTGTTTGTTGTTGCTATTATCCTTACATCAGTGGTTATATCCCTTGCGCCGCCGATCCTCATAAATGTCTGTGTCTCAATCACACGAAGCAGCTTTGGCTGGAGATTTATGTCCATCTCGCCAATCTCGTCAAGGAGGATTGTGCCGTTATTTGCAAGCTCAAAGAGGCCCTTCTTGGAATTCCTTGCATCTGTAAATGCGCCCTTTTCATAACCAAAGAGCTCTGCCTCAAGCATTGTATCTGGTATGGCAACGCAGTTTATCTTTACAAACGGGCCTGATGCCCTCTGGCTCTTATAATGGATGAGATTGGCGATTATCTCCTTGCCGGCGCCGCTCTCTCCCTGAATTAGGACGGATGTCCTTGGCGTTTGGCTGATCTTATGCACCAGACCTGTAATCTCAAACATCTTTGGGCTCTCTGCAACAATCCCAGTAAGATGCATATCCTCCTTCTGCTTTAGGCGGATATGCTCTACCTCCTCCCTCAACCTCCGATGCTCCAGAGCCTTATTTATATTAATCACCATCTCTTCATATTCAAAGGGCTTCAATATATAATCATATGCGCCCATCTTCATCGCCTCAACAGAGGTGCGGATATCGCCAAAGGCAGTCATAATTATTACTGGGATGCTTGCGTCAATCCTTTTAATCTCCTCTAACATCTTCAGGCCATTTGTATCGGGAAGCTGAAAGTCCAAGAGGACAAGGTCTATAACATTATTTTTTATTAATGAAAGCCCCTTTGCGCCATCCTCGGCAGTAAGCACATGAAACCCCTTTGCGCCAAGCCCGTGGGAAAGGGAAAAGCGGAGCGTCTCTTCATCCTCAATAATTAGTATTGTGTTAGCCATCTTAGAACCTCAAGGTTTTATAATACCTCGGCAAAAATGCCGCCCTTGTCCGTCATTCCTGCCCCGTATCAAGTACGGGGTAAACTCCAGCAGGAATCCAGACGCCATCCCACATTCGTAGGGGCGACCCTGTGTGGTCGCCCTCAAATAATGAGGCAAAAACAAGGGCAAACTATCCTACAGCAGCCATGCAGAACCGCCCTTACAGGAAAGCCGGAAGGGTAAGGATAACAGTAGTCCCTCTCTTATCGCTGCTCCTTATATCAATCCTGCTGTTATTCTTTATCATAATCTGTTTACAGATACAAAGGCCAATTCCTGTCGCCGCTCTCTTTGTGGTAAAAAAAGGATTAAAAATCTTATCCATGTTCTCCTGAGATATCCCATTGCCTGTATCTGTTATCTCTACAAATACAACAGTCTCCCTCCCATCCCTTGTTGCCTTAATCCTGTTATTGCCGCTGCCAGCGCTGCCATTTTCATAGATTACATTTGTATTGGTCTTTACAGATACCATCCCTCCCTCTGGCATTGCCTGAATGGCATTTAGAAATATGTTCATCAGCACCTGTTCAATCTGATTATCATCAACATAGACCTGCGGCGCCTGTATTGAGAAATCCTTTTTGAATATAACATTATTATTTTTAAATTGTGGCGCTATTAAAAGGCAGACGCTGTCAATGATTGCCTCAATATTATGATTTGCAGAATGCGGCTCAGAGGGTCTGGCAAAATTAAAGAACCTTTTTAACAGATTATCTATCCTGTCTATCTCCTTTGTAATCCTGCTTGTAAGCTGATGCCGCTGATCATTTGCATCCATGCCCTCTTCAAGCACCTGCGCAGAGGCCTTAATGCCGGCAAGCGGATTTCTTATCTCATGGGCAAGGCCGGCCGTTATCTGGCTCAATGTTGTGAGTTTGTCTATCTGCCGCATGTAGCCCTCCATCCTTTTAATCTCTGTAAGGTCGCGGAAGGTTATGATTGAACCGGTAAAGCTATTGTCATTCCCCTTAAAATGGGTAACAGTAAAACCTATAGGAATCTTTACCTTGTCCTTTGTTACAAAATCAAGTTCATTCCTCGGCATTACCCTGTCCTTTAGGGTGAGAAAATCATTAAGTGTATAACGTCTCTCTTCTACTGGAAAGAGCGATGTGATCTCTTTGCCTATAAGGTCGCTGCACCCATATCCCAGTGTCTTGCAGGCAGCGTCATTTAAATATATTATCCTGCCCCCGTCAGTTATCATCAAGCAGGTGCTCATATTTTGTATAATATCCTTATGAAAATCCAGACTCCTTTTAATCTCACTCAGCCTTTTCTTAGCGCCCTTTTTATTTTTACTGTTATGGGCAATCATCTTTTTTATCCCGCATTGCCTCATGGCATATCCCCTGATATTAATATAAGGCCGAAATCATAAATAGAATTTTCTATTCTTGCGCTTGCTGACAGGCAGTCAAAAAGAAATGTATAAAAGAAATGATCACATCTTGGTCTTCAAAAATGCCCCTAATGCCTTATCCACCTTGCGTATATGGTTTATAATCCAATCAACAATATTCTTCTGCACCTTAAGTGTTAAAGGCAAGGTCACACCGCCTGACTCAAATTCCTTTTTTAGGTCAGAAAGATTTTTTAAATATATCTCATGCTGCGCCTTATGGGACTGATACTCGGGGTATTTGTGTTTGGTCATAAATCCCTCTTCTGCCCCAAAGTGCGTTAATACATAATCCTCCAAGAACTTAATTACATTACCAACCTCCTGCATACCAGCGCCTTGATTCATAGCATCAAGGAAGCTGTTTATCCTGTTAAACAACTCCTTATGCTGGTTATCAATCTCATCTACACCTACGGCTATGTCATTAGTCCAATTTATTGACATGAAAATCCTCCTTTATCCTTCACCTCCCCTTCCTGTAAAATATACCAAAGGATTTGAATTTTGGCAAATGAATGGATAAAAAAGGCTTTATTTTCCGAGATATATAAATTTATAGGGGTAATGCCCCGCATCCCTCACACTCCCCTCTTGGGAGAGGGTAAAGGGAGAGGGGCGGGGCTTAGGGGGTGATTTTATGCCTCTACTGGCTCGGCCTTTTTCTGGCCTTTGGGAAGCTTAACAAATATCTCAATAAGCCCCCTGATGCCAATGGAGGAGATTATGTTATACATCATGGCAAGATAGGCAAGTATCATCAGGCTGCCGAAAAAGGCAGCAACAATCATGTGAGACTGAAAGGTTGCATCACCCGGGTATATCGCCCTCCTCAGCATGCCATCCATTCCTGCGAAGCCCATTGCCATAGCCATTCCGATACCGCCGATCAGATGCGCCCAGAAATGGAATTTTGTTAAGAAGCTACTCTTTAATTCCGTATTATTTGTTAACATTGGAAAGAGTGCATAAAGCGCTGCATAAAGGGTCATGCCCAATCCTACAAGTAATTGCATGTGTGCATGCGAGCCGATAACCCACTGGGTATTATGGAGTATCCTGTTCATCCCAAGGTCTGCCTGAATGATGCCTGCAGGGACACCGAGTGAGAATCCGAGTATTCCTGCAAGCAGGAACATCAATGGCGGTGTCATCTTTAATGGGCGCGCCTGCCATAGTGTAGTAAGTGTAATGAAGACTGCAATGCCCATTGTAACAAGCTCAAAGGCAGTTACCATCTCCCCGGATACAATCTTCATGAGATTTGGCTGCCCCTGATCAGACAAGAGATGATGCCCCCAGACATTCCAGGAGACAACAAGTTCAACAAGAAGGGCTGCCCTTGCAATATTCTGCATAAATAGCGGCTTGCCTGAAATAAGCGTGGCGAGCAGATACCATGTGCCTGCAACATATATCAGGACAAGGCCGTCTGCAATCAGGTCAAGGCCCCACCAGTAGATGTTTTTATAGATAAGCGCATCAAACCAGTTAGCTGATAAGTCTGTTCCCATAAAGGCATAAAAGGCATGATATAAAAAGACCACTGAAATCCCGCCGAGGACAAGGGCATCAAGAATGGTATCAATAGTACCACGAAATATGGCAACAACTGGCAATGGCATGATAGGCTCTTTTTCTATCCCCTTTTTTGTTAGCCTGCGATAAATATTTATAAAGCCGTCAATCCCAAGCGCTGACATTAATAAAGGGCCGATAGGTTTTTTCTCATCGCGCTGGTGGAAGACTGTTCCAAAGAGGTTATAGCAAAAAACCCCAACACCCGCCATAATGAGTATATTTCCAATTGCAAATGAACCGAGCGCATAAGGTGAAAATTCCTTGGACACAGGGAGCGGCCAGTAATTGGTATATAATGCCGCATAGCGGAATAAAAACCCGCTAAGCCATACAATCCCGGTGCCAACTGCCATTAGCATCCATGTCAGCTCAGCGAGCCTCTGGCTGTAGATATCTTTTTTTAATAGTGTCGGCACAAGAAAATAAAAGGCGCCAAAGGCGAGCATGAAGCTGCTTCCAAAGATACCCACCATTGGATGGGCGCCCATTATTGCAAAATAGTGATCAGGGTCCATCAGGTCAAAATTAATCTGATGTACCCGCATCATCATCCCTTCCAATATTGTTACGCCATAAAAAACCAGTGAGATAACAGCAAAGCGAAGTGCTAACCTTTGCAAAGGACTTAAATTTGAAACCTCTAACATCTTTTCCTCCTGCCCGCCTCAAGGCGATTCTGTTTCTTTATTAATAAACGCAATAATTTATGTTAAATAAATCTCCCCTAACCCCTCTTTTCCAAAGAGGGGGATAAAGGAATCTCCCCCTTTGAAAAAGGGGGATTAAGGGGGATTTTAAAATTAATTAACATTACTTTATCTAATGGCATTTAATGCGGTTGTATTAGTTCTGCTTTACTTCCTTCTGTAACATTAGCTGTGCTATTGCCGGACCAGAGGCAACAATCACTGCATTCTTAACAAAGAGATTTCCCCCCTTTGGCCCGGAATATTCTGTAGAGCGTATTGCATAATTGCTTGGCTTATTGAACTTCCATACAATATCATTTTTACTCCCAGGAACCACTTGCATCTGAAAGAGCATTGAGCCGTCTTCCCTGAAGAGCCCAAACCCGTATGTATAGTCCTTTGATTCAAGATTAAAGCGGACAGTCTGCCCCTCCTCTATTAAGAGGTGCTTTGCAGGGAGCTGAAATTGATAGTTAGCAATGGCGACATTGAATTCTTTATCCACCTTCATCTTACTGCGGGAGAGATCCCACTTCACCCATGGTATCTTGTTGAATGTCAGGATATGGATTCCCACACCAGTAAAAATCAGAACCCCCACCCAGGCATAAAAAATACCATTCATCTTTGCCGGAATTCTGCCATCGCGGGTGAGCCTGAAGGAATACATCCCAATGAAAGACACGGCTATTGCTACATAAATGATATAAACAACCTTCATTAAACTAAATACATCAGCTGATTCAATCATATTTTCACCTCCTTTCCCAAGAGAATAGAGACGCAAAAATCATACCAGTAATTTAACTCACGATAGTTTGAGAGGTAAAGTGCAAATAACTGGTTATAATAAAAGGATTTTTAAGGAAGGGGCATAAAAATAAGGATGGTATATTAAATGAACTTCCTGACCTTAAAATCTACCAAATTGTATTATAATCTTTTTGAATATTACCTATAACACATTGATTCATAAGATTTTTTCTACACAAATTATATCCTTTAGTTAACCAACATTTTTGTATGGTAATATACAATTTTGTATAACAAATTTCTCGCTTTATTTGCTTTATAACTACTTGATTTATAAGATGATAATTGGAGTATGGTAACAATTTCGTAGATTAATGATAAAAATGCCGGCGAGGGCCGATGGAATCCCGCAGATAGTTTGGAAGGACAACAAAATAACAAATGGGCAATCCATAATATGACAAATATATAACTACAATTTGCTTGACAGGACATTTGGCAAAATATACACTTTAACGCTATAGAATATTATCTGCGGTGTAATACAAATAATAAATTGAAAGGGGGATTTATCTATGCTGAAAAGAAATTTATTAGTTGGAGTAATAATGTTTATTATGTTTGTGTGGAGCGCCTTAGCTTTTGCCGAAGAACCTGTATTTATGTCTCCTGAATGGGCAAAGCAGACCTGCTAGGAATGGAACAAGGACAAGGTTCTTACAGAAAATCTTCTGGAGTGGAGCAAGAATGACAAGGGACGGGGCTTTAAGATACTACAGGTTTATAGAAAAGACTGCCCCAACGACCCATGGGTAGAATTGAAGATACAGAACAAGGATGGCAAGGTAATCTGCACACTGGCAGGTGAAGTAACACAGAAGCCTGATCTGTCAGTGGATTACATCATGTATGCTGATACAAACCGCTGGATGGAGATGGGTAAAGGCCAGTATGGCCCGATGTGGGCAATGACAACAGGACGCCTGAAATTCTCAGGACCCATGTGGGAGGCAATGAAAAACATGGGGCCGTTCAACAGTTTTCTCCTTCTCATGGGCAAGGTTCCCTCTGATACAAAGAAGTGCAACCGGTAGTGTAAGTCATTATAAGGGC
>CAKKST010000095.1 GCA_919903585.1 Nitrospiria bacterium
TCCTAACCTCCCTTTTCCAAAGGGAGGAATAATTCCCCTCTTTGGCAAAGAGGGGTTAGGGGAGATTTTTACAATTATGTCTATTCAATTATGAGACTCTTAATAATTATATTACAGGCTTTTATTTTGTCAAGTTTTCCACATAAATAGTAGATTTTTAAGGATAACGGTGGTATACTTTCCACAGTTTTGGGAGTTTTTTGGTGAAACGAAGAAGGATTAAGAAAAATCATACCTATTTAGAGAGGATCAGGAGATGGTTTAAATACCATCACTTTAAGCTGATAAGAATCAATGATACCCCTGAAAATCTTGCATGGGGTATGCTAATCGGTGTGGTTGTCGGCATAGCGCCTACCTTTGGCCTCGGTATCCCTCTTATATTCCTTTTATCCTATCTCTTCGGTATAAATAGATTTGCAGGCATTATAGGTCTGATAGTATTAATGAACCCATGGACAGCCTCCTTCTTTTGGGTTGGAAGCTATGTAATCGGCGCGGTTATTTTAGGAAATAACTGGAGAAGGTCTATTGAGGATTTCAAAAACATCGGCAATGAAGTAGACTGGGACGCATTGGTTAACAGAAATTGGGATACATGGATCGCATCAATAACCAAAAACTGGAATGAATGGACATCCCTAATAACCAAAGGCCTCGTTTGGCCATATCTGCTCGGCAACCTCATACTGAACATTATCTTTGGGATAGCCGCATATTATTTAACCCGAAAGATAGTCCACGCCTATAAAAAAAAGCAGGAGGAAAGACGGCAGGGAGCAAGGCAGCCCAAATCAAACTAATCCCCTTGTCTAAAGCCTCAATATCTGCTATTCTTAGATTTAACTGGTGTGAGATATTGCTAATACAAACGAATTAAATAATCTTCGATAAAATCTCCCCTAACCCCTCTTTGCCAAAGAGGGGAAAACAAGGAAGATTCCCCCTTTGTAAAATGGGGAGAACCTTTTATCTCCCCCTTTGAAAAAGGGGGATTAAGGGGGATTTTAAAATTGTTTTGTCAACATATTTTCTGCGTTTATATTAAATAACAAATAACTTATAACTAATATAGGAGGAAAAATTGGCAAGGCTTGCTGTTAATATTGATCATGTTGCAACATTAAGGGAGGCAAGAAAGGGCATAGAGCCTGACCCGGTCTTTGCTGCGGTGCTTGCAGAGCTGGGCAGTGCAGACGGAATAATTGTGCATCTGAGAGAGGACAGGAGGCATATTCAGGATCGTGACCTGCGGCTGTTGAAAGAGATAGTAAAAACAAAATTAAATTTAGAGATGGCCGCAACACAAGAGATGGTGAAGATCGCACTGGATATAAAGCCTGATATGGTAACCATTGTGCCTGAAAAGAGGCAGGAGCTGACAACAGAAGGGGGACTTGAAGTGGCATTGAATAAGGATCACCTGAAGGCAATCATTCTTCTTTTGCATGATGGCGGGATAAAGGTGAGCCTCTTTATTGACCCGGATATGGACCAGATAAAGGCAGCGCACAAGATCAACACAGATTATATTGAGATACATACAGGAAGGTATGCCAATGCAAAACTCCAAAGCGATCAGGACATGGAGTTTGAAAAGATTGTGAACACCTGCAAGATCACCCAGAAACTGGGCATCGGGATTGCTGCAGGCCACGGCCTGAATTATCAGAATGTGAAAAGGCTTGCCGGTCTGAAGGAGATTGAGGAGTTTAACATCGGCCACAGCATTGTATCACGTGCAGTGCTTGTCGGGATGGAGCAGGCTGTCAGGGAGATGAAAGAACTGGTAAGGTAATGATACTCGGCATAGGGATAGATTTAGTGAAGATAAAGCGGATTGAACGGGCAGTGGAAAAATGGCATGATCATTTTGTTGGCAGGGTCTTCACAAAGAAGGAGCAGGAATATT
This sequence comes from Nitrospiria bacterium, assembly GCA_919903585.1. Classification (GTDB taxonomy): domain Bacteria; phylum Nitrospirota; class CAKKRA01; order 9FT-COMBO-42-15; family 9FT-COMBO-42-15; genus JACPZJ01. The sequence continues at coordinate 1,913 of CAKKST010000095.1, forward strand.
CATTCCGGCAGAGCAATCCTTACCAGCACCTTTCAGTAAGGCTTGCTGCAAAGGAGGCAATCCTAAAGGCAATAGGCACAGGCTGGAGCGGCGGCATAAAATGGACAGATATAGAGATAATTAATGATGAGCAGGGAAGGCCAATTGCCACTGTTTATGGCAAGGTAAGGGACCTGATGGAGCTTAATGGGGTTAAGGAGATAATGATAAGCCTATCACATGATACAGAGTATGCTATTGCACAGGCAATATTGGTGGGAGAGAAATAAAATAAGATAAGGAGGGCGAACACAAGGTTCGCCCCTACAATAAAATTATGAAGATCGCTACCTCAGAAGAAATGCAAAGACTGGATAAGGATGCCCAGACAAGATACGGCATCTCCAGTCTTATCCTTATGGAGAATGCAGGGATGCAGACAGTAAGACATATTGAAGAGAAATATGGCGGGCTAAAAAAAAAGAGTGTGGTTGTTGTCTCTGGAAAGGGAAATAATGGCGGCGATGGTTTTGTAATTGCAAGGCACGCTGCAAACAGGGGCGCTGATGTCTCTGTCTTCCTCTTATCTGATGCAAAGGGCATCTCAGGTGATGCAAGGACAAATCTCGTAATATTAAAAAAGATGAAGGTGCCTGTTCATACAGGCATATCAAATTTAAAAGGCAGTTTAAGCAAGGCTGACTTAATTGTAGATGCCATCTTTGGCACAGGCTTAAAAACAGATGTAAAGGGCATCCATGCAAAGACAATAAATTTAATCAATAATGCAGGAAGGCCGATTATTGCTGTTGACATACCTTCAGGCATAGATGCAGATACAGGCCAGATAAAGGGAACTGCTGTTAAGGCGGATACTACTGTAACCTTTGGCCTTCCCAAGATAGGTCATTTTATATATCCCGGCGCTGCATACTCTGGTTCATTGAAGATAGCAGATATCAGCATACCCAAGACACTAATTGAAAAAAGCCTCATAAAGACCCGGCTCATAACAAAGGATCATGTAAAAAAAATACTGCCCGCAAGAAGGCCTGATGCACATAAGGGAGACTTTGGGCATGTATTTATAATAGCGGGCTCACCTGGATTAACAGGGGCCGCTATCATGGCAGGCCTCTCTGCATTGAGGATCGGCGCAGGGCTTGTAACACTCGGCATACCAGAGGGGCTTAATAATATCCTTGAGACAAGATTAACAGAGATAATGACCCTCCCCCTGCCGCAGACAGAGGAAGGGACAATAGCTGTTTCTGCAAGGACAAAAATATTTAATTTTCTTAAAAAGGCCGATGCGGTTGCCATCGGCCCCGGCCTTTCACAAAACAGGGAAACAGCGCAACTCGTAAGGGAGCTGATGAGAGAAGTAAAAATACCCATAGTGATTGATGCTGATGGTATAAATGCCCTTGCCGGGCATGCAGATATTTTAAAAAAGGCAAGGGGGCAAGTTATAATCACACCGCATCCCGGTGAGATGGCAAGGATGGTTAATAGCAGCGCAGCAGAGATAAACAGGGACAGAGCGGCTATTGCGAGAAGATTTTCAGAGCAATATAATGTTATAACCGTGCTTAAAGGCGCAGGCACAATAATCGCTGAACCATCAGGGGATATTTACATAAACAGCACTGGGAATCCGGGCATGGCCTCTGGCGGCACAGGCGATGTCTTAACAGGCATGATTGCCGGATTAATAGCACAGAGATGCCCTTCGCCTGATGCTGCAATTGCAGGCGTTTTTTTGCATGGCCTTGCAGGAGACCTCGCTGCAAAAGACAGGGGCGAGGCAGGTTTGATCGCAGGGGATGTGATTGAGAAAATACCAGAGGCGATAAAAAGTATGAAGCCCCCTCTCCCCACAGTGGAGAGGGAATCTTATTTATCCCCTCTCCCCCATGGGGAGAGGGTTAGGGTGAGGGGTATAAGGAGGCTGACATGACTACTGCAAAAGACATAATGAGCAAGGATGTTTACACAGTAACAACTGACATGACCATAGAAAAACTCGCACGGATTCTGGCCAAACACAGGATAAGCGGCGCCCCGGTGCTTGATGATAACGGTAAGCTAATAGGCATCGTAACAGAGAATGACCTGATAAGCCAGAAGAAGCGGCTTCATATCCCGACTATAATAAACCTCTTTGACTCTATCATATATCTTGAAAATCCAAGACACCTTGAGGAGGATATAAAAAAGATGGCCGGGATAAAGGTCGGCGATATCTGCACAAGAAAGGTTGTTGCAATAAAAGAAGATACTTCTCTGGAGGAAATAGCAACTACAATGGCTGAAAAGGGGATACATCTCCTGCCGGTAATGAGGGGTGATAAGATAGTAGGCATCGTTGGCAAGGCAGATATTGTAAAGGCAATTGCAAAGGGGATTTAACAGGCAACTAATACAAACGCAATAAATAAATTGACATCTCAACCACCCTCCCCT
>CAKKST010000096.1 GCA_919903585.1 Nitrospiria bacterium
GCTGCTTGTTTTTCCCCTCCCCTTGTGGGAGGGGACTAAGGGGAGGGGTGATTTTTGTTATACTACTTCTTATAAGTATCATAACATTCAAAGGAGAAAATGTCTTTGCTGCAGCATCATGCAATGTATACATTGCTATTTTCTCATCCGATGACCCTATATCCTCGCATATATATGCATCAAAATCTTTGACGCCTTCTTTTATCAATGCCTCTGCGATTTTCTTTGGCTCGTCGCCATTGCTTGTAAATATGCCTATCTTATTATTATGCCTTGCAGCCTCAATTATCCTTTCAATATCCCTGCCGTGGCTGCTTACGATCACTGCATCATGCCATGTCTCCTTTATCTTTGCAAATGCCCACTGCATGGAGCTGATATTGGGAATAATCTCAATGTCTTTCTTTGGCAGATTTTTTAAAAGATAATCTGCAATGCCGTAAAAGCCGGGGTCTCCTGATGCAAGGACGGTTATCTTTCCACCTTTATTCTCTTTTATTTTAGCAACAACATCCTTAAGATTAGATTTAACAGCAAACCTCTCTCCTTTAAAATCAGAAAAATAAGATAGATGCCTCTCTCCGCCAAAGAGAACATCGGAGCTTTCAATAATCTCTAATGCCATGTTTGCAAGGCTGTCCATGCCGCTTATACCTATGCCTATAATGTATATCATATCTTATCTTATTGTTGTGGGATATTTGGCGCCGGCATAGAGGCGCTGACAGTAAAGAGCCTGAACCTTTCAAGGTTATATGTCTTTGACATGCCCAAAGACCTTACAGTATAAGAAAGTCTAACAATGAGCCTCTTTGTCTCAACCTTCATACCTGCCATGCCAACAATAGAACCTGCGATCGTCTTTTCTTCTGTATCTTCTATGCTTATAAGGATTTCATCAGGGCTAACAATAACCTCTCTCTCGTTTGCCTTCTTTAATATCGCTGTTCTTATCATTTCCTCATTTGGTGTGCCCATCTGTATTACGCCTTCAGCATCTTTTTTAAAACCCTCTGAAACCATAAACCTGTTAAAATGGGCATAAGAGAAAAAACCTATTATACCAAGGATCAGCAAAATAATTATAGCCTTTTTCATTTTTTATCCCCCATTTGTCATGCTGAACTTGATTCAGCATCCATGAGATTCCGAAACAAGTTCGGAATGACAATATCCATATACATTTTACTTATGCATCCCTTTTGTATCTGCCATAACAGCGCCATTGGATGACAGGATAATGCACCTTATTTCAACATCTCTTTTCAATAACCCTCTTATCTTCTCTACTACCCTCTTGCCTACTAACTCAAAAAATCTTTTATCGCCCCTTTGTTCAAAGAAATCAGAAATCTGCCTTGCTGTATTGCTCTGTTTTATCTCTTTGCATATTGCCTTATCATACTCCCATTCTTCCGCCCATTCTGCTATATGGGAAAGATTAAGAACAGAATCCCTGACATGGGTCTTAAAATTTCCATCAGCAATCTTTGCCATCTTCCCAAGCTGGCCAACTACATTTATCCTTTTTATCCCTTTCTTAATTGCTGCCTCAAAGGCAAAGCCTGCATAATCACCCATCTGGACAAAGGCATCTTCATTAAGCTGCAATATCTGCTCTGCATATTTTTCGCTGTTTCTGCCGGGCGTAAAGACAATCTCATCCAATCCTGCAATAACAGCCATATCAATACCAAGCCTTATAGTCTCTTTGTAGGCATCAACAGACATGGGCTCTACAATACCGGTTGTACCGAGTATGGATATGCCGCCAATAATGCCCAGCCTGCTGTTCAAGGTCTTTTTTGCAAGCTCCACACCTTTAGGAACAGAGATGGTGATTTCTAACAGGGGCATGGGGCATGGGGCATGGGGCAAGTCTATTTTCCTCCTTGACCCTTGACCCTTGACCCTTGACCCTTCTTCTACCGCTTCCATCACTGCCTCTCTTATCATCTTCATCGGCACAGGATTAATAGCCGGCTCTCCAACAGGCACAGCAAGACCCGGCTTGGTTACAACACCAACACCTCTGCCGCCCTTGATTATGATTTGGGGCATGGGGCATGGGGCATGGGACAAGTTTATTTCCTTCTCCGACCCTTGACCCTTGACCCCTGACCCTATCATTTCAGCCTCTGCCGCAATCTCTGCTCCATTGGTTATATCTGGATCATCACCTGCATCTTTTATTACTGATGCCCTTGCTATTAGTTGGGTGTTTTGAGTTATGAATTGAGAGTGATTAAATTTAAATTTTACCCTGCTTCCATCTGGAAATGGTATCTCAACCTCGTTTTTATTTTTTTCTTGACCCCTGACCCTTGACCCTTGACCCAATAACAGTAGTGTTGCAGCCTTTGCTGCTGCTGCTGCACAGGCGCCAGTGGTATAACCCTTGCGAAGCGGCCTATTTAATCCTTTTTTCATTCTTCTTCTTTTTTCTTATCTTCCTCGCCTTTCTTACCCGAAATCCTGTACTCTTCACTTGCCCATTTACCAAGGTCAATAAGCTTGCACCGTTCAGAGCAGAAAGGATGAAATTCGTTTCCTTCCCACTCAGTCTCTTTTTTGCAGATTGGACATTTGACCTTCATAGGGTATATTGCAGGGA